>CAZOEV010000062.1:0-9133 GCA_964578915.1 uncultured Lentimicrobiaceae bacterium | reverse complement strand
GCTAAATATCTGTGAATAATTCTTCAAATCGTAGCGCATCAAGTTAACTGCCTGATAAAGCGTAAAGAAGTCATCAGGCCAAGTGAGCCGTTTTCCTATCCCAACTGTAAGTCCGTTGATTGTGAAAGAAGCTCTTGCACTATCCGATTTGGGCAATCCATTAGAATAAAGTGAGTGAAAATAAGAAACAGTTAGCGAAGTCGGTTTGCGACCACCAAGCCAAGGCTCAGTAAATGAGGCACTATAACTGAGGTAGCCTATACCATAAGTTTGCAAGCGTAAACTAAGTTTTTGGCCATCGCCGGAAGGTATTGGACGCCATGCATCCTTCTTAAACATATTACGCAGTGAAAAATTATTAAACGACAGGCCTAAAGTTCCGATGATTCGGCCATAACCCCAGCCACCACTCAGCTCAATCTGATCCGCAGAAGTTTCCTCCACCTCATATATAATGTCAACCGTTCCGTCAGACGGATTGGGCTGCACATCGGGTGCAATAGTTTCGGGATTGAAATAACCTAAGTTTGCCAGCTCTCGTGTTGTGCGGATAATATCCGATCTACTAAACAGCATTCCCGGCCGGGTGCGCAATTCGCGAATCACCACATGGTCATTGGTTTTTGTGTTACCCTTAACACTAACATTACTAATTCGTGCCTGCTTGCCTTCGCGAATCCTGATTTCTAAGTCAATAGAATCATTCTCAACCAAAACTTCAACAGGATCAGCTTGAAAAAACAGATAACCATCATCCATATATAACGAACTGACATCTATGCCATTAGGATTGTAGGACAAGTTCGTGCTTAGCAACTCCTTATTATAAACATCCCCAGATTGAATGCCTAGCACAGAAGACAAAAACTCAGTATCATACTTGGTATTTCCAACCCAATCGATATTTCTAAAGTAATAACGGTCGCCCTCATTGATATTAATTTTTATTCCTAAAGTGCTATCGGGCAAGCGATACAAACTATCTGAAAGCACGATGGCATCGCGGTAGCCTTTTTGGTTATACTTTTCAACGATTTTAGTTTTATCGGCTTTATAGTTTTCTTCAATAAATTTGGAACTTTTGAAGATCCGCATTTTGTAATTATCAGTGAAATAGGCTTCTATGCCTTGTAATGCAGGAAATATCCTTAGGTTCACAATGTCCCATGTCGTATTTACCACAAGTGGCCCGAGTGGTTTTAAAGGTTTAAAAAGTCCCTTTTGCTTGGTCTCTTTCATGGCTCCTCTAACCTGATCAGCAGTAAAATCTTTGTTGCCATCAATTAAAATTTCACCAATCTTCACCTTCGACTTTTTATCTACCTTGATGAGCATATCCACATAGTTTTCACGGGTTTCATCAGGCCGCTGCTCAATAATCACTTCCGTATCCAGGTATCCTTTTTCGTAAAAATGGTCTTTAATGATATTTTTAGTTCGCATATAAAGGTGATCGGTGGCTACATCACCTCGGGTAAGGTTTATTTTTGAGCGAATGTCATCAGCTTCACCTTTGCGGATACCCTCAAAAGAGAATTTGGAAACACGCGGCCTTTCCTTGAGTTGGATTTCGAGAAAAATTTTGTCTCCAGCAATTTCGGTGGCATAAATGGCAACATCTTCAAACAAGCCCTGATCCCACAGTTTGCGAATAGCATCGGTAATATTATCGCCCGGAACACGGACTTTTTCGCCTACCGTAAGCCCCGAAAGCATAATCAATACATTGTTATCCAAATATTTAATTCCTTCAACAGTGACGCCTCCAATTTCGTATTCTTGCGGTTTACTATAGTCAAAAGCTGATAAATCAGACCCAATTTGAATTTGACTTAAGGCAGATTGCGGTCCTGCAATAGACACAGCCAACAGTAAGAAAAATACTAGCATCCATTTTGAAAATGGCAATTCATTCTTCCTCATTCCTTATTATTTCTTCTTTGTTATTTGTTCACTGGTTTTACCAAAGCGCCTTTCGCGGCATTGGTAGTCTAAAATGGCTTCGTATAAGTCTTCTTTTCTGAATTCCGGCCAAAATTTCTGGCTAAAAAACAGTTCAGCATAGGCAATTTGCCAAAGCATAAAATTACTGATTCGGCTTTCACCACTGGTACGGATAAGCAATTCAGGATCAGGCATTCCAGTTGTTGTAAGCAGATTTTCAAAACACGCTTGATCTACATCTTCCGGTTCACATTCACCAGCTTTTACAAGCTCAGCAAGTTTCTTTGCCGCCTGCACAATTTCCCAACGGCTAGAATAGCTGAGAGCCAGTGTTAAGGTCATTCTGTCATTATGACTGGTCTCCTCAATGGCTTTTTGTAAATGTTCCCGATTTACCTTAGGCAAACTGTTTAGGTCGCCTATGGCCTTGAGCCTGATATTATTTTTATTAAGCGTAACAATTTCATTTTTAATAGTTTGAAGCAACAAGCGCATCAACGCATTAACTTCAAAACGGGGCCGATTCCAGTTCTCTGTTGAAAAAGCGTACAAAGTAAGGTAAGAGACACCCAATTCAGCAGCGGATTCGGCAGCTTCGCGAACAGAAGTAATGCCGCTTTGATGACCAAATACCCGTGGCTTTCCTTTGCTCTTGGCCCACCTGCCATTGCCGTCCATAATAATGGCAATATGCTGCGGAAGCCTTTCCAGGTCAATCTTTTCCTTTAAACTGATGTTATTATCTGCCTCCATTATACTTTACCAATGATTCGTTGAATTAAAATTTTCACACTTTTGCTTTCCAATCAAATTGAATTTATAGGTTAGTGTGATACCTGCAAAACTAAACCAATCATTGGTTTCGTTATCGCCACGCTGCATATCTGCATCAAAACTGCCTGAAGGATCAGCATAAGGCTGAACAGCAGGAGCTACATTTGCATATTTTGTGCTTACATCATCAATATAATCTGTGAAAGTTTTCTGCATGCGCCACTCAAAAGCCAAACCAACACGTTTTCCTAAGCTATATTTTACGCCAACACCAAATGGAATAGAAAACGACATTTTGTTGTATGGTGCCGGACCAACACGCTCGCCCGTAACCGGATCCTGCGTAAACTGTCCTTCTGTACCGATTGATTGTAAATCAGTGCCATCAAGTGCTTTGGGAGAAAACTGAAATATAGAAATTCCACCAAAAATATATGGACTCACATAATCGCGCTTGCTTCCTGTAAAATAATTAAAAAAGTTAAACTCAGCCATGATAGCGAAGTCGTTTATCCTACTTTTAAAGGCTAAATCTCTGATTTCATTAAATTTAACAACAGCATCCTGTGCAGTTACCTCAGCAGTTGTTGCACTAAACCTGAATGCCCAGCGTGTATTCGCATTGTATCTGGCAAGAAGTCCAAATGCTGGTTGGGCTTCACTAAACTGCTTTCCAGGGTTAATATCACCCAGGTAATATCCAGCTCCACCGAATAAACCAACTTCCAAATCTTGCGCATGAGATGAGGGAATTGCAAAGCACATCAAACTGACAATCAGCAATATATTATATAACGAAAATGATTTACGCATAAGCTTTAGGAATCATTGCATGTTTAAAAGTTCATCAAAAACAGAATCAAAACTTGCTGATTTACAATTATTTAAACATACACATCCGATTTGCAAAATTATCATTTTTTTCAACTAAAACCATGATTTAATTTCTTACATCTAATCCCCAAAGCAATTTATCGCGAATGGTTCCAAAAAAATCCTTTCCCTCCATAACAACCATATTAAGTGAAAAAGGCGCCTTTTTGATTACAATATCCACTGTATCATCCATTTCTGCCGTCCGCGAATCCATACTCAGGGTATAAGTGGTATGCCTTCCAACAACCCGCAGTTTGATTACACTATCGTCGGGTATAACGATAGGTCTAACGCTTAAATTGTGTGTGGCGATCGGCGTGATGACGAAATTGGCTGAATTGGGTGTAAGTATCGGGCCGCCGGCACTTAACGAATAAGCCGTTGATCCGGTTGGCGTAGCAACAATCAATCCATCAGCCCAATAGGCATTTACGAATTGATTATCCACATAAACCTGCACCACAATTAAGGAAGTCGTTTCTTTGCGAAATATCGTTAGCTCGTTGAGTGCATAATTGACGATGGGAAAAAGATCAGGCGGATTTTCTAGCTGAATCAACGAACGTTTTTCTAGAGAATATTTTCCTTCTATTAACTGATTTACAGCATAATCTATTTCATTTTTTGAAATGCTTGACAAAAACCCAAGTCTGCCCATATTGATACCCAAAACCGGAATATTGCTGTTGCGAATTAAGGGCAGCGTATCGAGGAGCGTTCCATCGCCGCCAATAGAACATACCATATCAGCAAAAGCAACCAATTCATCGTGGGTAGAAAAAAGCATAACATCATGCTCCTCTGGAAAAATAGGAGATTTTATCAGCTCATAAAACGGCTTAAAAACAGCCAATTTTACACCACTTTTGCGCAGGCCATCAACCAATTGACGCAGATAGCCGCTTCTATCAACAGAAAAACTTTTACCGTAAAGTGCAATATTCATCAACTTCAAAAGTATGGTTTTGCTTTAAGACGCAAGATTACGAATTATAATGGATTTGAAAAGGCTTTTAACAAAATTTACAGTTTACAAATCAAATAAAATCAATACTTTTCACTCAAACGGCAAACGATGTGGCCTCAGCAAAAATTGCTTGTTCTATGCTAAATTGGTGCTGTGAAATGAATAAAAAAACCATATTCATTCATTTTGTTTCGCGAATATTCTAGCCTAAAAACCAGGTCGTAGTATGTCACCAAATCGAGGCCAATACCTGTTCCAATAAGCAAATCGTCAGTGAGTGAATTGTTTATATCATCATACGGTTGGTGTGCATAGCCCATGTCGAGGAAAAGATTGACGTAGAGTGCGTAGTGAATTTTGCTAAATTTCTCACTGGGAATCAAGGGAATAGTTCGTATTTTTGGTTTTATCAGATTGAACTTCAAGTTATTTTTTAGCAATCCAAAATCGATGCCATCAATCACGTAAAGCTCATAAGATCGTACAAAGTCATTTTGAAAACCAAGTCCTTTTTGCAAATAATACGGCTGACGTTCGCCACCTGAGAATTTTCCGGTTATATTGGTGGCCCAAAACCAGCGCTTTGACAGCGGTTTATACCAATCAAAACTTGCTTTTAGGTAAAAGAAATCAGGTGCCTTTTCCAGCAAGCCAAAGCCATACTTTGAAAATTCAAAATCGAAATAATGACCATCAAGCGGATATGGTTTGCTATCGCGAAAGTCTTGTTTATAAAGATAAAGCAGCGTAAAAAACTTTGACTCACTGCCACTTTGCATTCCCATAAACTGCGGATTGAGTTGGGTGATCGTATCCAAAAAATTAAAGTTTTCGTAGCCCAGATACACTTGGTGCAAAAAACGATAACCAATACGGTAACTGGCCATTAGTTTGAAGTAAAAAGCTTCACGTGAGTAGGCGTCTTCGTTTTTGTAGAACAATTGCTTGTTGTCAACGGTCTCATAACTAATTTCACGGCTTCTGGAATAACCAGCCTGAATACCTACACCAATATTTTGTTCTTTGGTGAGGTACGGAATTTCGTATAAAAGAGAATAATCCTGGTTGTAACCCGCGCGCAGCAATAGCTTGAGCTTTTCCATCCTACCACGAAAATTATTATGCGTGATAAACACACCATAATTTACTCGACTAAAATCTCGGGTTTCCCACCAAGCATTAAAATTTCGATCTGCCAGCTCAAAAATTGGTGATGGCCACACATACCATCGTTCAATCATGCGCACTTTCACGTTCACCATCATGCTGTTTTCGTCTGCAAGTAAGTCGATATACACAAAATTAAACAGTGAACGGTTGAGTAAATTTTCCTTGCTAAGCTTCGACATGGCACACAATTTACTGAACAAGAGGGTATCGCCACTTTGAAATTCTAGTTCGCGAAGCACAATTTTATCGCGCGTCACATCATTTCCTTCCAGCTGAATTTCGCCAACAATCACCACCCTATCGCGCTGCCCTTCGCAGTTTTCATCGCCAATGGCTATCGCCTGAGTAAACGCAAAAAATGGCAACAGAACGAATACGAAAAGTAGCAGAACTTGTCTCATATATTTAAATACTTCATGAGTGAATCATAGCGCTCACGCAAATCATCCTGATCGTTCTGTTCACTAAATGAAGCAATTATATCATATTGAAAACGGTTGAACGTTTGAAGAATCGGCTCAATATCTATGCTGTTTACTTTTAAAGATAATTGCAACCGCATGGAGTTAGGCTCTGATTGGGTGAAAAAACTCAATATTTTAGCATCATTAGATTCAACAATACGCGCTATTTCAGAAAGCACAAAGTCACGCGAACTTACTTCGAGCACAATTACACCTCCCGGCTCCGAAACTGAAAATGAGGCGGCAAAATGTTGGAGTAATGATTGTAAAGTGATGCAGCCCAAATAGTTTTGATGCTCATCAAGCACAGGAACAAGGCTTAGCTTGTGCGTATGCATTACCCTTAAGGCATCAAAAATATGCTGATAGTCATATATATAGGGCACATTTAAGGACAATTCAAGGCTTCCGATAGGTGCATCCAAATCTTTAGAATCGTACAAATCGAACTCTGAAAGCAGCCCTAAAAAGATGCTTTCGTTGACAATCGGCACATGCATCACCCTCAAATCTTCCATCCAACTGAGGGCAGTTCTGGCGCTGTCACTGGTTTTTAGCGGCATCACCCCGTCTGTTATCATCTGTTTTACTATCATAGCTAATCCTTTTAATCTGAGACAGCATCTGCCATCATGTTCAAATAATTTTTATAACGGAAATCAGCAATTTGGCCATCCACAACGGCTTGTTTTATGGCACATCCGGGTTCGCTACGGTGTGTGCAATTTGCAAAGCGACATGCTGACATCCTATTGCGCATTTCGGGAAAACGCTGAGCCAAGGTTTCTTTCTCCAAATCATAAAGCCCAAACTCCTTGATGCCTGGCGTATCAATTATCCAGCCACCAAATGAAAGCGGATGCATTTCTGCATAAGTTGTGGTGTGTTTGCCCTTATGGTGAACTGCTGAAATATCGCCAATACGGACATTTAAACCGCTATCAATGGCGTTGACCAGTGCAGATTTTCCGACACCGGAATGACCCGAGAATAGACTCACTTTGTCTTTCATCAAGGCTTTGAGCTCATCGAGGTTTTGACCTGTTTCTGCCGAAACTTCCAAAACAGCGTATCCAATTGTACTATAGATATGTTTCAGTTTGTTAAGCTCTTCCATCTGTGCTGGTGTGTACAGGTCGATTTTATTAAAAACAAGCGTTGAGTGCAGGTGATAAGCTTCGGCTGTGGCCAAAAAACGATCAATAAAACCTGTGGAAGTCCTGGGCTGATCAATTGTTGCAACCAAAAGTGCCTGATCTAGATTTGAAGCAATTATATGTGCTGCTTTGGATAAGTTGGTAGATTTTCGGACAATAACATTGGTTCTGTCTTCAATTTGCTCAATTACAGCTGTTTCCTTTCCGGTTTCTATTTTAAAATAAACCAAATCGCCAACAGCAACAGGATTAGTGGTTCGCAAGCCTTGCAGCCTGTATTTGCCACGAAGTCTGCATTCGTACAAAATATTATCGTCAGACATGACTATGTACCAACTTCCTGTTGAACGAATTACGCGTCCCTTGATCAAAGAATCGATGTTTTTTTCAGACACATTTTATTTATTGAGATTTACTTCTATAGCTCACAAAAATAGAATTATTCGTCGTGGAACAACAAATAATTAAGTAAGGAAAGGATGAAAAAGACGCTTATTTTTAAATTAATGCCATTTTTATCGCTTTAATTTTTATTAAATCGTATTTTTGAAGATTATTTTCATCATAAAACAACTTCAAATGGCTATTTCTACAATTTTAAGTTATCTGCATGCTCCAATATTAGCAATCCTAGTTGTGCTTTACCTGAAACAAAAATTTCAGCTCAAAACCACAAAATATCTTTTCCAGGCTTTAGCTTTTGGCGTGTTATCTATAGTCGTTTTTATTGCTAGTGACTTGATAATGGAGGTATTAGGACTTGATACACTCAAGAGTTTGAAACGGAGCGTTTTTTATTCCTTTGTAGTTATCGGCTTTGGATCACAAATAGGCATTTTTGCGATTTTACGTTATGTATTTTTCAAAAAGAGACAATTCAAAGGACCAATTGACGGCATTATATATGCCATCCTCATTGCTTTAGGATTTAGCACAGCAGCCGTTCCTTTATTTGGTGAGGGCATGTTTGCTGCAGTTCCGGCTTCATTATTTCTATATACATTACCTTGGGCTTCGTTATTTTTTGCTGTCATGATGGGATTTTTTACCGGTTTAGGAAAATATAGAAAAAACAGGCTGATTGATTCGCTAACAGGCCTTGGCACATCTAGCTTTTTTATGGGTTTTTATTACTTTGCCTTTCTAACCAAAGAAGACACAGTCCTTATCCTGTTCGGCATCGGCATTATTATAATGGCGGCTCTTTTTACCGTAAAAGCCATTAATACCAAACTCGAGAGTAGCAACACTTCCAATTAATTAGTCTTTACAAGAAAAAGCCAAATACTTCGTTACTCTCGTTTTTGGCCTTTTCTTATCAAAGCCTGAAAAAGAGGCGTTTTCATTCTGACAGTAATTAGTTGGCTTTTTGGTAACGTTTTCCAGGCAAAGCCACTAAAACTCCTTCAAACTCAAGACCTAATAGCACGCCTGCCAGTTTTGAAGCAGTTAGTTCCGTGTTAATCAAAAGATGGTCTAAGTCGCATAAATCGTTTCCATTAAAAGCGTTCATCACCTTTTGTTCATCTTCAGAAAACTCCCTGAATAACTGGGTTTGACGTACCGCATTTTTTTTGGTTTCTGTTTGCCATCCCATAATATATTTGAGATTTACAGCACTTTCAATCATGGCAGCTTTGTTGGTTCTTACCAAAAAATTGCAGCCTTCGCTATAAATATCTCCTACCCTTCCAGGAAAAGCAAACACATCACGGTTATACGAATTAGCAATATCAGCGGTAATTAATGCACCGCCTTTTTTAGCTGATTCCACTACAATT
>CAZOEV010000061.1:0-9198 GCA_964578915.1 uncultured Lentimicrobiaceae bacterium | reverse complement strand
GATTGAGGGCTAGCTGTTAATGAATCATTAATTAATAACGTATTTTTGGAAACTGTTGTACCAACCTAATCCAACAATTAGTTTTTAGATCAGTTAATGTTAAAAATTGCCATTATTGACGATGAGTTGAGTGCCCGAGAAGTGCTTATTAACTTGCTTAAAAGTCAAAAAGAAAATATAGTAATTGTCGGCGAGGCCGACGGTGTAGAGAGCGGTATTGCTCTGATTGAGGAAACTCAGCCTGACTTGGTTTTGCTGGATATCAACCTTAAAGATGGAACGGGTTTCGACTTACTAAAATCCTTAGATCAAATTAGATTAAAATTAATTTTTGTTACGGCTTATGATCGTTTTGCCCTCAATGCGATTAAGTTTAGTGCGCTCGACTATATTCTTAAACCAGTAAGTCCAAGCGAGATTAGGCGAGCTATTGATCTGGCATTTAGTGCTATAGAAATGGAAAGCCTGAATATAAAACTGAATGCCTTTTTCAATAACTTTAAACACTTAGAGCAAGGTGCCCGAAAAATTGTGCTCAATACGGCAAGCAGCATTTATTTATTGAGTGTGCAGGATATTATTCGCTGCCAATCTGAAGGAGATGAAACGCTTTTTTATCTGGCCAATGGCGAACAAATTCTGGCTGCAAAACCTTTGAAAGCGTATGCTGAATTATTGCTTGACTACAACTTTATCAGGATTCACAAGAATCACCTAGTAAATCTTGAGTTAATAGAACGCTTTGACAGGAAAAATCAGGCTATGTTAATTCTAAAAGATAAGGCGATAATTCCAGTATCTGAGCGTTACAAAGAGATTTTGCTCGAGCGTATGCTTAATTTTCAACGACCGATAAAATGAGAATTGTAAGCGAACCCTATCATTTATTTGCCGATCCTATTCGTTATTACAATGCCATGATTGACGATATAGAATCAGCGGCTAAATATGTATATGTTCAAACCTATAGGTTTGGAAATGATTTTGTTGGGACACGTTTTAAAGATGCATTGATCAAGAAGGCGAAGCAGGGAATTGAGGTAAAAGTACTTGTCGATTTTTGGGGTAGTTCGCGCATCAACAATCAGTTTGCCATTGATATGCGTCAGGCTGGAATTGAGCTGCGTTTTTTTGAGAAGATCAAATTCAATACGGATATTTTTACCAGAGGTCACCGGCGCAATCACCGTAAATTGCTGCTGATTGATAATGATATCAGCTATATTGGATCCTCTAACCTGACCGAATATAACCTCAACTGGCGCGAATCTGTGCTGCGCCTCAAAGGTGGCATTACACTGGCTTTTAAAAAGGTGTTTAAACAAGATTTTAAGATCTACAACACCTATGTTTTTGCTAAAAACAACCACCTGCGCATTATTCATCACCAAAAGTTTGAAATTATTCGCGATATGCCTTCTATCACCAAGCAGCGGATTATGCGACGTTATATTGCGTTGATAAAGAAGGCTGAGAAATCTATCACTGTCGTTACGCCTTATTTTTTGCCGGGATATTTGCTGCGGAAAGCCCTGATGGAAGCCGCCGGGCGTGGACTGGATGTTAAAGTAATCATTCCGCGCCGTTCTGATGTTGGGCTGGTGGATGTGCTGCGCAATAAATATATGGGGCAATTACACGAAAGCGGTATCAAGCTGCTACTCTACGTGCCGCACAACCTACACGCCAAATTGTTGCTGATTGATGAGAACATCTTCAGCATTGGTTCTTCTAATTTTGATTATCGCAGTTTTCGGTATATGTATGAAATTGTCTTACTGGGCGAAAACGCAACTATTATCCAGCAATTTAGGCGCTTTATTGAGGCTACGTTAGAAAGCACGGAGTTGTTCGATTATGAACAATGGAAACGCCGCCCGCTGATTAGCCGTTTTTTTGAATGGTTGCTAATTCCCGCCCGTCATTTACTCTAATTTACAGCTTTCTAAGTAAATTTTCTACCTCTTTATTATTTGGTAATCACAATTGTAATAGCTACTTTTGTACAGTCATTTGTTATTAAAATAACAATAGAAAATTCATACAAATAACCTTAATATTAATTACTATGACCGAGAAAATTAGCTCACAAAAAGCGATGGAATTGGAAGATAAATATGGTGCTCATAATTATCATCCGCTACCTGTAGTTTTATCAAAAGGCAAAGCAGCCCGCGTATGGGATGCCGAAGGAAAAGAGTACTATGATTTTTTATCTGCATATTCTGCTGTAAATCAAGGGCATTGTCATCCACATATTATCGGAGCGATGATGGAGCAGGCGCAAACGCTCACACTTACATCACGCGCTTTTTTCAATGACGTATTAGGCGTTTACGAAAAGTTTATTACTTCTTTCTTTGGCTACGACAAGGTGTTGCCAATGAATAGCGGTGCTGAGGGCGACGAAACAGCGCTCAAGCTTTGCCGCAAATGGGCTTACGAGGTAAAAGGTATTCCTGCCGATCAAGCTAAAATTATTGTTTGCGAAGGTAACTTTCATGGCCGTACCATTACCATTGTAAGTATGTCTACGGATCCTGATTCACGTGACGGCTTTGGCCCATTCACACCTGGTTTTGTTACCATTCCTTACAACGATATTCCAGCACTCGAAGAAGCATTGAAAGATCCTAATGTTGCAGGCTTTTTGGTTGAACCTATCCAAGGCGAAGCCGGCGTTTTTGTTCCTGATGAAGGTTATCTTAAAAAAGCTTCTGAGCTGTGTAAAGCCAAAAATGTGCTTTTTATTGCTGATGAGGTGCAAACAGGAATTGCCCGCACAGGAAAATTGATTGCTTGCGAACATGAAAATGTACGTCCTGATATTCTTATCCTCGGCAAAGCCCTTTCAGGCGGTGCTTACCCTGTTTCGGCAGTGCTTGCTGATGATGAAATTATGCTCACCATCAAGCCAGGCGAACATGGTTCTACTTTTGGTGGAAACCCTATTGCAGCGCGTGTTGCAGTGGCCGCTCTTGAAGTAGTTAGAGACGAGAAATTAGCCGAAAAAGCTGAAAAATTGGGTAAAATTTTCCGTGACGAGATGCGTGCTATCGATAGCAAAATGATTACGCTGGTAAGAGGAAAAGGACTGCTCAACGCGATTGTTATCCAGCCAAAAAATGGTAAAACAGCCTGGGATGTTTGTGTAAAAATGGCTGAATTGGGTGTGTTGGCAAAACCTACTCACGGCGATATTATTCGTTTTGCGCCGCCTTTGGTAATCACTGAAGAAGAACTACACGAAGCCATAGGGCGTATCAAAGAAGCGATTCTTTCTTTTGAATAATCAATATTCAATAACACAAAAAAAAAGACCGGATAATTTGCCCGGTCTTTTTTTTATTCAATTTTTTTCTGTTATAAAGCAGCTTTGTAATTTTTGCTTACTTCTTCCCATTTAACTAAGTTCCAGAAGGCACTGATATAATCAGGACGCTTGTTCTGATACTTCAAATAATAGGCGTGTTCCCACACATCAAGTCCTAATATGGGCATTCCGGAGCAATCAGCAACGTCCATCAATGGGTTGTCTTGATTTGGTGTGGAACAAATAGCAAGGCTTTTATCTGATTTTACGCACAGCCAAGCCCAACCACTTCCAAATCGAGTTGCTGCTGCATCGTTAAATTTTTCTTTCATGGCTTCAAAAGAGCCAAAACTTTTGTCAATTGCGGCGGCTAAATCACCTGTTGGTGCACCACCACCTTTACCGTCCAAAATACTCCAGAAAAGACTGTGGTTGTAATGACCGCCACCATTGTTACGAACTCCCGTTGGATGTTTGCTGATGTTTTTCAGCAAGTCTCCAAATGCCATATCAGCCATATCTGTGTCTTTTACAGCAGCTTGCAGTTTGTCAAAATAGGCTTTGTGATGCTTGGTATAATGGATTTCCATTGTTTTGGCATCAATATTCGGCTCTAAAGCATCAAAACTATAAGGCAATTCGGGAAATTTTAAATCTTTTACTTTGGTATGCATATTCTTAATCTTTTATTGTTTGAAAAATTTTGATTTGATTATTCAGAACGATTCTAAATAACTTTAAACCTATAACAATAAAAATGGGAAAATGTTCGTTTGAATTTAAAATTCAACCAAAAGTTTTAGATTGAGCTGTCGTGGTGTAAGATAGTTAGGTACAGCGTATTGACGATTATTTACATCCTTAATCCAAATGTAAGATACAGTGTTATTTACCTGCAACAAGTTAAAAACTTCCAGGCTGAGCCACATATTTTTAATATGTCTAAACATGGAATTTTCGCTTCTTTTACTATGGCCACCAATCAATTGCTTGCTAAAACCTATATCAACACGGCGGTAATCTGGCATACGTAAGGTTTGCTGATAACGCTGTGTGTTTGGCGGTCCGAATGGTAAACTTGTTCCGTAAAGTAATCGCAGATGAACCCGAAAAGTGGGATAATTTGGGATATAATCCTGAAAAAGAATAGAAAATTGAAGCCGCTGGTCAGAAGGGCGGGGGATCATACCCGGAAAAACTGTTACCGTGTCGGTAATGGTATTGTTTTCTGAAAGTGGAGTAATCTCTTTGCCATCTGAGTTAGCAAAATACTGAAAACTGTCGCCTGCAACATCTTCTGCGGTTTTGAGCAGGGAAATACTCGCCCAGCTTTCAACGCCTTTTACAAATTCACCATTTAGTTTTAGGTCGATGCCTGTTGCATAACCCTGCGCCAGTTGATCCGCATAATAACGAATACGCACATTATCCACTTCATAAGGTATAATGCGGTCTAAATATTTGTAATAAATCTCTGAGGTAAAAACAAATGGTCGGCTCCAGGCATCAAAATGCAGGTCGCTTCCCAGCACAATTTGATAAGATTTTTGTGAGCGGCTGTCGGCATAAAGTGAACCGTCGAACTTCCTTATTTCACGGTAAAAAGGCGATTGGTTATACACCCCTGCTGCTAGTCTAAAAATCATACGTTTTTCCCAAGCGGGTTTGTAAGCCAGGCTTGCGCGCGGACTAACCGTAACTTCGCTTGCATAGTCCCAATAATTAGCCCTGATGCCTGCCGTTAAAGTATATTCGGCTTCTTTACGGTCAAAAAATGTCCAGGAATTTTGCACAAAAGCATTGCCATTGTACCACTGCAATTTGTTGTTGGCGCGTGCCACCTGATTCAGAACCAGCGAAGGCCTGTCTGGATTTATGCTGCCGATATTGTCTGTAGGTCGAGGAAGGGTAAATCCAGATGAATCAATCATTTCCCATTCGTTCAGGCGGTCGTCAATATCCTGAACTTGAAAACGTGCACCCCATTTTAGCACCTGACGGTGCTTTACGAGCGTTCCTTTGTGATCAATATTTAACACAAAGGCATCGAAGTAGTTACGCGCATGGTCGATAAAAGTGCCTACACCTTGGGCCTGAACCACATTACCAAATTGTTCGCTGCCAAGAGAAGTCTCCAAGCGGCCAATCCAATATTGTCCCTGAATGTCGTACGTTTCTGTTTCCACCGTACTATAGGCTGAGGCTGTCAGGCGCAAATCAAGTCGGTTTGTAGGCCGGTGAATCAACGAAACCGCCGCCATTCCTGTACTGTACTGATCAACTTCTTGGCCATCAAAAAAGATGTTTAGGCGAAAAGCTTCCTGAAAAGTACCAAAATCTGTTTGCCTGCTTTCCGGGACGAGCTGGTATTTATTTCTAGAAAAATAGCCTAGCGCATTCAGTTCCCATTTTGGGTTGAGCTGATAAGTTAAGAAACTTTGAATATCGATAAAGTTTGGACGATATGCTCCTTTGGTTTCCAATGCATTAAGTACGTATTGCGTGGTTTTGTATCGGGCACCTATCAGGTATGTGAGTTTTTTGTTGCGGCCTTCAAGGTGCAAATCTGCGCCAAGTAAACTCAAGCTTACTGAACCAGCTGTTTCTTCGGGTTTTTTATAGGTAATATCTAATACCGACGACAGTTTATCGCCGTATTCAGCAGCAAAACCACCGGCAGAAAAGGAAATGGAAGAAACTAGTTTTGAGTTTAAAAAGCTAAGGCCTTCCTGTTGACCAGAGCGGATTAAAAAGGGTCGATAAATTTCAATGCCATTGACGTAAACCAGGTTTTCGTCAAAATTTCCGCCTCTCACGGTATATTGGCTGCTCAATTCGTTGTTGGAGGAAACGCCAGGAAGTGTCTTTATCAGGTCTTCGATACCACTGCCAACCGTTGGAAGCAATGCTGCCTCACGCGGATTAAGGTTGGTCATGTTGCTGCTGTTGATGCGTTGGTCAACAATTTCGGCTCCCGGAAGGGTTGTCGTCGAGCTCATTAGCACCACATCATATTCAAGCATCTGCCCACTTTCTAAACGTATCTCCCTGAATTGTTGCGTGTAGCCAATAAATGAGAACCCAAGTTTTATCAGTGTGTCGGCTGGAAGCGAAATGTTGTAACGTCCACGAGAATCAGTGGTGGTGCCGCCCGAAATTCCTGGAACAGCCACATTTACCAGCTCGAGGCCAGAGCCACGTTCATCGGTTACTCTTCCATAAACACTTGCTTGTTCTTGCGAAAATGCGAAAAACGGTAAAAAAAGTAATGGTAAAATATACTTCAAAAATCCCATGCTCCTGAATATTGTCTTACTATAACTCACTTGTAGCTTATATATTTCGTGAGGAAACCTTTGGCGCAAAAAAAAAGCTGCTGCGATCAAATCACAGCAGCTCTGTATGCTTTTTTAATTGGAATATTTACCTGCGATAGAGATGACCTTTGTCACTGGCATCAACCATAGCACTATAAATTCCTTTTTTGTTGATGGTGCGCAGGCCAGCAGCCGAAACTTTCAATGTAACCCACTCTTCCAACTCAGGAATATAAAATCTTTTCACGTGCAAATTAGGCTCAAATGTCCTTTTTGACTTCTTGTTAGAGTGTGAAACTTTATTTCCTGTGATAACTTTCTTTCCTGTTATTTGACAAATCTTTGACATGATGCTTAATGTTATAAGATGAAACCCCCTTGAAAATGGGAGTGCAAAATAAGGCATAAATTTTTGATTACACAAACACAATCTTAAAAAATATTTACTTCTTGATTGAGATTGCGCTGCAAAGTTACGCAGAATACTCATTTGAGCAACAAAAAGACTGTTTTTTGAACCTGAAAACTTTGTTTTAGTTTGCAAAGTTGGTTTTGACCAGAAACTAAAAAAGGAAGGGTAAAATTGATTTATCTTATTTTTAAAGGTTCTAAATAATAAATAGTGCTACTTTTGCCTCCATTCTTTTCAAATTTAATTAAAAATCCTAACAAACTTTAAAATATTATGGTAATTGAAACGCAAAAAGTAGGCATTTTGAGCTACCAAATCAAAGTTGATCAGCCAGATGGCGAAGTTTTAGAAACTGCCACTGCCGAAAGCCCACGTACCATGCTTTTTGGCACAGGTCGCGTGCTTGCCGGCTTTGAAAGCCAATTGATCGGATTAAAATCTGGCGATACATTCGACTTTGTTATTGAACCTGACGAAGCCTTTGGCGACTTTCGCGAAGAGCTGCTGATGGAAGTTCCCAAAGCTGCTTTTGTTGTAAATGGTGAACTTAAAGCAGACACCTTGCAAATTGGCAAAACTGTGCCGATGATGGATGGCGATGGCAATCCCTTTGAAGGACGCATCCTGGAAATTGTTGAGGACTTAGTAAAAATGGATTTCAACCATCCTTTGGCTGGAAAAACATTGCGTACGACAGGTGTTGTAATCAATGTGCGCGAAGCCACTGATGAAGAGCTTAATCCAGCGCCTACTGGCTGCGGTTGCGGAACCCAGGACGATAGCTGCTGTGGCGGCGGAGGTCACGATCATCAGCACGGACACGAAGATCATGGCTGCGGTTGCGGCACCACTGATGAAAGCTGTTGCAGCACTTCTCCCGAACTACAGGAACAAAATGCTGGTGGCTGTGGCTGCCATTAAGGAATTGGTATATTGGTGGGTATAATATCCATGGCCGACACGATACGGATATATTTGCGGGTAAAAGGAATTAATGAATTCCCTCTACCCGCTCCTATACATCAATCCTACTCCTGATACATGCCTAAAAATGAAAAAGGCCGGATTGAGGTAATCCGGCCTTTTTCGTCTGTTCATCCCGCACATAAAGTGCTACTTGTCCGATCCAATATTGCCGTGTCTCTTTTCCTCTAAAAGCGGTGCGTTTTTAATTGCATGAATCAAAGCAGCAACACCTATAATTGCGAAGGACGAAATTACAATAACAGCGATCATAACAGCAAATTTTAGAACGATTATTAATTGACTTTCAATTAACGTGAACAAATCTAATTTAGTTTGCGTAGAATGCAAAAGTTTTTATCGATTTCGCCCTAGTTTGGAAAGATTATAAGTAGTGGCATGGCTTTCAAACTTAAAAAACGCGTCCTGCAATCTCCATTAATATCATATATTTGCTGATGTGATAAGCCATAAAGGCTTATTCTATTTAAAATTGCAATATGATTCCTTCACCTCCCGATTTGCTCAACCGCAAGTTTGTTTTTAACGATACTTCCTTTACTAGCCTGATGCGCAAGCGTATCTACCATGTGTTGCTTATTTCATCGGTCTATGATGCCTTTATCCTAGAAGAGGATGGCCGCATTGATGAGCAGATTTTTAATGAATATGTCTCCTTGAACCTGCGCTATCCGCCAAGCTTTATCCTCACCAGCAATCCCGACGAGGTGTTGGGAATTATGGAAAATGAAAATATCGACTTGGTGATTGAGATGCTGAGTGCCGAAGAAAAAGAAACGTATAAGCTTGCTGACCGTATCGAAGCTGATTATCCTGACGTACCTATCGTAGTGCTCACGCCCTTTTCGCGTGAGCTTTCCCTAAAGATAGACCGCAACGAACTGCGCGGCATCGACTATGTTTTTAACTGGTTAGGCAATGCCGATATTTTGCTGGCCATCATCAAGCTTATCGAAGACAAAATGAATGCCGAGCACGATATTGCGGAAGTTGGCGTGCAGTGCATTATTTTGGTTGAAGATTCGGTGAGGTTTTATAGCAGCTATTTGCCCAATATTTACAAGATTATTTTTAAGCAGTCGAAGTCTTTTATGACTGAAGGCCTCAACGAGCATCAAAAAATGCTGCGCATGCGGGGACGGCCAAAAATTTTGTTGGCAACAACCTATGAG
>CAZOEV010000060.1:0-9208 GCA_964578915.1 uncultured Lentimicrobiaceae bacterium | reverse complement strand
CATTGGTGCTGCCTTTTGCCAAAGTTGCTGCCATGATCACATTGGCTGTGCCCGTAACGGAAGCTTCGTCAAGCAGCATGGAAGTGCCTTTGAGGCCTTGAGGCGCTTCGATATGGTAGCAGTGTTTGGTGTGATTATCACGAAATTCGGCACCAAGTTTTTTCAAGCCAATAAAATGGGTGTCTAAGCGACGGCGACCAATTTTATCACCACCTGGATGGGGTAAAAAAGCCTTGTTAAATCTAGCAAGTAGCGGTCCTAAGATCATAATACTGCCCCTGAGACTTGCTGCTTTTTGAATAAATTCGTCAGAAGTAAGGTAGTCCAGGTTAATGTTTTTGGCCTGTAATTCCAGCTCTGATGAACTGATACGATTGACATCAACACCGAGGCCGCCAAGTAAAGAAATCAGGTTGTTGACATCTAGGATATCTGGGAGGTTTGATATTTTAAGCTTCTCGGGGGTGAGCAAGCAGGCACAGAGTATTTGCAAGGCTTCGTTTTTTGCACCTTGTGGCTGTATGCTGCCTGATAATGTGTTACCGCCTGTTACTTTAAACGAACTCATCTCAATACTTTTAATCTTTCAAAAAAAACACAACTTAAAGAATACAGATTTTAGCGCTGTTGTCGGTTGTTAGTCCTTTTGTAAGCAAATTCTTTCTTTTTGTTAGGTTTTTTCTTTTTGGCAGCTGACTGGGCGGCGGGGTTTTTGCTTATCACCTCTGCTTGCGCAATTAGCCTTGTGTTATCGGGAAGACTTAGCATACCGTTTGAAACTCTCTCAAGTTCTGCCAAAATAATATTGTCATTTACGCTTTCCCTGTTCCAGTTGAGGTAATCCTTTTTGAGTTGATTGGCAATGGCAAGCGACATGGCTTTTTTCTCCTCTTCATCCTCCACTTTTTTTGCCAGCTCAATCATTTCAATAAGATAGTGGCCATAATGTCCGTATTTAGGTTTTTTTTGGCCATAACCTGGATGTTCAGGCTTTTTGTCTTGTATTTCTTTGGAAGGCATCTCAAACGGCCCATCTACATCAAGCTTGTAGCTGGCAATGATGTGCATGTGGTCCCAAAGCTTATGCATATAGTCTTCGGTTTCTTTCACTTGGGGATTCATCTGAGCCATCACAGAAACGACAAAATGAGCAGCTTGTGTGCGGTTAACTTTGTCCTCAATGTCGAGCAATTGCTCAATCATATTTTGGATATTTCTTCCATATTCCTGAATTACCAGGTGATTGCGTCCTGTATTATAACTGAGTGCTTCTATGTTCATAATAGGTCAAATTAAAAATTCTTAAACTTTATTATCTAAAATTATGGGAGTTAATACTTCAGAGTATTCGAAACTGTTGTCAACTCATCAACCCTAATCGTCTGCAAAAGTAAGCATTAATCATGTAGTTATTGCACAATTTTCAACCTTGCAAATTTAAGCAAGAGTTGTTTTTGTCCGTATGCAACAAACTGAACAGTTGCTTTTCTGTTGGCTCCTGCACCTTCAAGGCTAACAATTTTTCCTTTGCCAAACTTTTGATGGGTAACCTCCATGCCATTTTGTAAGTCATCCGGTTCAGAGGCTTCAAAATGCTCATCCATCGGTGCTTTTGCTGATGATTGCGCTGTTGCTTGATTTATAGATGTCATTCCTGTTAGGTTTCCAGCGCTCGCTTTTCGTCGCATTCCTCCGGCTCTGCGAGGCTTATCGATCAGGGTTTCGTCAATTTCTTCCAAGAAACGCGAAGGTTCGCAAAGGTTTAAATTGCCCCAGCGGTAGCGACTTTCGGCGTAGCTAAGGGTTAGTTTTTTTTCGGCGCGGGTGATGGCAACATAAAATAACCGGCGTTCTTCTTCCAAGTCAGCGCGGGTGTTAAGCGATTGCACCGATGGGAAAAGATTTTCTTCAATGCCAACCACAAAAACATAAGGAAATTCGAGGCCTTTTGCTGCATGAATGGTCATCATAGTAACGTAATCATCATCTTCAGGATCTTTTTTGTCGGCATCAGTTAGTAGGGCAATATCTTGAATAAAATCTGCTAGTTTTACCCCAATTTGCTCTCCCGTAGCTTCATCAACTTGTTTGTCAGAAAACTCCATAATGGCATTGAGCAGCTCTTCGATGTTCTCGATGCGACTGATGCCTTCGGGGCTGTCATCTTCCTTTAGGGTTTTTACCAAACCCACGCTGGTATTGATGTGTTTGGCAAGTTCAAAGGCGTTTTTTGTTTCATGCAAAGCCTGAAAGCTTTTTATCATCGCAGCAAAGTCATTGATTTTGGCGGCAGCACCTCTATTAATGTCGTTTGGCATCTGGGCAGGCTCATTAATTAAATCCCAGATGCTGATTTGCTGATCGTTTGCGGCTACTATCAGGCGTTCAAGACTTGTTTTACCAATGCCTCTTGCCGGATAATTTATAACGCGCAACAAGGCTTCTTCATCTTGTGGGTTGATAACAAGGCGAAAATAAGAAAGCAAATCCTTCACTTCTTTACGTGCATAAAAGGACTGGCCACCATATATACGGTAAGCGATTCCTTGCTTGCGCAATGCTTCCTCGATGGATCGCGACTGCGCATTGGTGCGATAAAGGATTACAAAGTCTTTGTTGTTGCGTTGTTCTGACATTTTGTAGCCAAAAATGGCATTGGCCACCAACACGCCTTCTTCATTGTCTGATGTAGCCCTGAGAACACTGATCAGATCGCCTTCTTCCTTTGCCGTCCATACCTTCTTTTTTATTTGATCTTTATTATTTTCGATCACTTTATTGGCGGCAGCCACAATGGTTTTTGTGGAGCGATAGTTTTGTTCCAGACGAATCAGACGGTGGTCGGGGTAGTCATTTTTATAGTTTAAAATATTTTGAATATTGGCTCCGCGAAAGGCGTAAATACTTTGCGCATCGTCGCCTACTACGCAAATGTTTTCGTTTAAGGCAGCGATTCGCTTTATAATAAGGTATTGGGCATGGTTTGTATCTTGGTATTCGTCCACCAAAATATATTTAAAACGGTGTTGATATTTGTACAACACATCAGGGAAGTCGCGCAAAAGCACATTGGTATTAAAGAGCAGATCATCAAAATCCATGGCGTTGGCCCTTTTGAGCCGTGCGGTATAAGATTTAAAAATCTCACCAATCATTGGTTTACCGGCTTGATAATCTGCAGTGCGGATATCGGGATTGTTCAGGTAATCATCTGCAGTAAACAGGTTCGATTTAGCATTGGAAATGCGGTGCAACACATAAGAAGGGTTATAAACCTTCGGATCGAGGTTTAATTCTTTTAGGATATTGCGCATCAGTTGCTTGGTGTCGTCGGTGTCGTATATGCTAAAGTTAGATGGATATCCTAAGTGATGACCTTCTACGCGCAGAATTCGGGCAAATATGGAGTGAAAAGTACCCATCCACACATTGCGGCCTTCCTGATCGCCAACAAGCTGTAAGATTCGCTCTTTCATTTCGCGGGCAGCCTTATTGGTAAAGGTTAAGGCTAAAATTGAAAAGGCATCGATGCCCTGTTGAAGCATATAGGCGATGCGGTAGGTAAGTGCCCTTGTTTTGCCTGATCCGGCGCCTGCAATTACCATCATGGGGCCGTTAATGTTTTGAACTGCTTGTTGTTGTGGCTCGTTAAGTTGTTGAAGTAAATCGTTCACACGCTATTATTTTTTAGCTTGCAAAGCTACATTATTTATAGGGACTGTAGAATGCGGATTTCAGATTAGAAAAGAGAAGTTGGCAAAACTTTTTGAAAAAAAAACTACTTACCACTTGTGGGATAAAAAAAAGTTTTTACCTTTGCAGCCCCAAAACGATGGGACAGATAAAGTATCTGTAAACGATATAGTTAAAGGAACCTGATAAGCTAAAACGTAATAGGTTTCTTCACGCAAAAGCACAGCAAGAGCTGTATTTTTATTTAGGCGTGTGTTTTGACAACCTTCTTCGTAAGGCTCATCCCTCCTTCAACTACATCCCAGTAACATAGAAATTAATTTGAGGCAAAGTATTGTTTATTAAATAATTTGTAATACTTTTGCGCTCCCAAAATTGGGATAAATTAACAATAAATTAAATAGTTTAAAATGCCGACTATTCAACAATTAGTGCGAAAAGGACGCCAAAAACTGGTTGAAAAAAGTAAGTCCCCTGCATTGGATTCATGTCCGCAACGTCGTGGTGTATGCGTAAGGGTTTATACTACAACTCCTAAGAAACCTAACTCAGCCATGCGTAAAGTGGCCAGGGTGCGTTTAACCAATGGTAAGGAAGTGAATGCTTACATTCCTGGTGAAGGTCATAATTTACAGGAGCACTCCATTGTAATGATCAGAGGTGGACGTGTTAAAGATTTGCCAGGTGTAAGATATCACATCATTCGTGGTGCGTTGGATACATCAGGTGTTGAAGGCCGTTCGCAGCGTCGTTCAAAATATGGCACCAAGCGTCCAAAGAAAAAGTAAAATAGACATTAAGTTTCGTTAGACTAAGATTTCTATCAAATGAGAAAAGCTAAACCAAAAAAAAGAATAATTCTTCCCGATCCAAAATTCGGTGATGTGTTGGTTACAAAGTTTGTAAACAACCTCATGATTCAGGGAAAGAAAAACCTTGCTTACCAGGTTTTTTATGAAGCCATGGAAATAGTTGGGACTAAAACAGGAGAGGATGCTGTTGAAGTGTGGAAAAAAGCACTTGCCAACGTAACACCTGCTGTTGAGGTTAGAAGCCGCCGTATTGGTGGTGCCACTTTCCAGATTCCTTCAGAAATCAGACCTGGCCGTAAGATGTCTATTGGCATGAAAAACTTGATTCGGGTTGCCCGCAAACGCCACGAAAAGTCAATGGGACAAAAACTGGCCGGCGAAATCACGGCAGCTTATAAAGAAGAAGGTACAGCCTTTAAGAAAAAAGAAGATACACATAGAATGGCAGAAGCTAATAAAGCTTTCTCTCATTTTAGGTTCTAAAATAGCCCTATAATAAATTACATGGCAGAAGCTAAAACCATACAAAATCTCCTTCTTACACGCAATATCGGCATTATGGCCCATATTGATGCCGGAAAGACTACGCTTACCGAACGTATTCTTTATTATACTGGTCGTAGTCATAAGATTGGCGAAACCCACGAAGGATCTGCTACCATGGATTGGATGATTCAGGAGCAGGAGCGTGGCATAACCATTACATCGGCTGCTACTACTGTTTTCTGGGATTTTAGAGATGAGAAATATAAGATTAACATCATCGACACCCCTGGTCACGTTGACTTTACTGTTGAGGTTGAACGCTCATTGCGTGTATTAGATGGTGCCGTTGCATTGTTTTGCGCAGTAGGTGGAGTTGAGCCTCAATCAGAAACAGTTTGGCGTCAAGCAGATAAATATAAAGTTCCAAGACTCTGTTTTGTAAATAAAATGGATCGTGCTGGAGCTGACTTTTTCGAGGTATTGACTCAAATTAAAGAAAGACTGGGAGCCAATCCTATTCCGCTGCAAATTCCAATTGGTGAGGAAGAAAACTTTACTGGTGTTGTTGATTTGATTCGCAACAAAGCATTTGAGTGGGATGATAGTTCTAAAGGTGTGGTGATGGTTGAAATACCTATCCCTGAACATCTTTTAGATACTGTTGAAGAGTATCGCATGAAGCTTATCGAATCCGTTGCAGAAGATAGCGATGAGCTGTTGGAGAAATTCATGGAAGATCCAGATAGCATCACTGAAGAAGAAATGATTGCACAGATTCGCAAAGCTACAGTTGAAATGAGAATTTCTCCTGTAATGTGTGGGTCTGCCTTCAAAAATAAAGGTGTTCAGATGCTGATCAACGGCGTTGTTCAATATTTGCCTAGTCCTTTGGATGTTGATGCTGTAACAGGTATTAACCCTAAGACAGATAAGGAAGAAAAACGTAAAGTTAACGTTAACGAGCCATTTAGCGCCTTGGCGTTTAAAATCGCAACTGATCCTTTTGTTGGTCGTATTGCGTTTTTCCGCGTGTATAGTGGTGTGCTCGAATCGGGTTCTTATGTTTTGAATGCCTCAACAGGTAAAAAAGAACGCATCTCCCGTATCATGCAGATGCATGCCAATAAGCAAAATCCGCTTGAACGCATTGAAGCTGGTGATATTGGCGCTGCTGTTGGATTTAAAACTATTCGCACAGGCGATACACTTTGCGTAGAAAATCATCCAATTTTATTGGAATCAATGACTTTCCCTGAGCCTGTAATTCATGTTTCTATTGAGCCTAAAACTCAGGCGGATATGGACAAGATGGGTTTGGCTTTGTCAAAGCTTGCTGAAGAAGATCCTACTTTCCGCGTTAAGACTGATGAAAACTCAGGACAAACTATCATTTCGGGTATGGGTGAGCTCCATTTGGAAGTTCTCATCGATCGCATGAAACGGGAGTTTAAAGTGGAAGCTAATCAAGGACGTCCACAGGTTGCTTATAAAGAGGCTATTACAGCTTCTTCACAGCACCGTGAAGTATATAAGAAACAAACTGGTGGTAGAGGTAAATTTGCCGATATCATATTTGAACTCAGTCCTGCCGATGAGAATTTTGTCGGTTTGCAGTTTAGTGACGAGGTAAAAGGTGGAAATATTCCACGCGAATTTATCCCGGCAATCCAAAAAGGTTTCAAGGAATCTATGTCTAATGGTGTTTTGGCTGGTTTCCCGCTAGACAGCATGAAGGTTAGATTGCTAGATGGTTCATTCCACGCGGTTGATAGTGACGCATTGTCATTTGAAATGGCTGCCAGAATGGGCTATAAAGAGGCTGCTAGAAAAGCAAAAGCTATCTTGCTCGAACCTATCATGAAAGTTGAAGTGATGACACCGGATGATTATCTGGGTGATGTTACCGGAGACTTAAATAAAAGACGTGCAATGCTTCGTGAGGTTACTGCCAAAGCTGCAGGACAGCTTATCAAAGCAGATGTACCACTTTCTGAAATGTTTGGTTATGTAACATCTTTACGTAGCTTATCTTCCGGACGTGCAACATCAAGCATGGAATTCAGTCATTATGCTCCAGCACCAGAACATGTTGCAGAAGAGGTAGTGAATAAAGCAAAAGGAATCATTAAATAATAGTAAACAATAATAATTCTTCATCGTGAGCCAAAGGATTAGAATAAAATTAAAGTCATACGATCATAACCTGGTTGATAAATCAGCTGAAAAGATTGTAAAGACTATCAAGACAACTGGAGCTGTGGTAAACGGACCAATTCCGCTTCCAACAGACAAGAGGATTTACACTGTGTTGCGTTCAACTTTCGTACACAAAAAGTCAAGAGAACAATTTGAGCTCTCGTCCTATAAACGCCTGCTCGATATTTATAGCTCGACTTCACAAACGATTGACGCATTGATGAAGCTTGAGCTTCCAAGTGGTGTAGAAGTAGAAATTAAAGTTTGACCTGCTATTAATTAGCAAGAAACAATAAAGTAAATTAACATGTCAGGAATACTTGGAAAAAAGATTGGTATGACCAGCATCTTCGACGCTAACGGGAAAAACATTCCGGTTACCGTTATTGAAGCAGGTCCATGTATAGTGACGCAGATCAGAACCAAAGACGTAGATGGTTATGATGCTGTTCAGCTTGCTTATGGTGAGAAGAAAGAAAAGCACACCACTAATGCCATGAAGGGTCATTTTGAAAAGGCTGGTACAACGCCAAAACTAATGGTCTCTGAATTTTCACGTTTCGAGAAAAAGAAAACACAGGGCGAAGTCGTTACTGTGGAAGTCTTTATGGAAGGTGAATTTGTGGATGTTGTAGGTATTAGCAAAGGTAAAGGTTTTCAGGGAGTTGTAAAACGCCACGGTTTTAGTGGTGTTGGGCAGGCCACACACGGTCAGCACAACAGGTTAAGAGCTCCTGGTTCTATTGGTGCCTCTTCTTGGCCTTCACGTGTTTTTAAAGGAATGCGTATGGCCGGACGTATGGGTGGCGATAGGGTTAAATTGATAAACCTGCAGATTGTAAAAATCGTACCTGAGAAGAACTTGATTTTGGTTAAAGGTGCTGTACCAGGCGCTAAAAACGGATTTTTAAAAATTGAAAGATGGAATTAGTAGTTCATAAGATCAGCGGCGAAGCGACAGACAGAAAAGTGTCGTTGCATGACGACATCTTTGGTATTGAGCCTAATGATCACGCTATCTATTTGGATACAAAATTGTATCTGGCTAATCAGCGTCAAGGCACACATAAATCAAAGGAGCGCAACGAAATTGCCGGAAGTACTCGTAAGATTAAGAAGCAAAAAGGAACAGGAACTGCTCGTGCCGGTAGCATCAAGTCGCCAGTATTTAGAGGCGGTGGCCGAATCTTTGGGCCTCAGCCACGCGACTATTCTTTTAAACTGAATAAGAAGGTTAAAAAGTTAGCACGTAAATCAGCTCTGGCATATAAAGCTAAAGAATTGCAAATTGTTATTTTGGAAGACTTTACATTTGATGCACCGAAAACAAAGAACTTTGCACAGATTCTTAGCAGTTTTGAGCTAAAGGGTGCAAAGAGTTTATTTGTGATGCCAAATGCCGACAGCAATGTCGTTTTGTCTTCTCGCAATCTGCAGCGCACTAAAGTGGTAACAGCTAACAGTCTCAATACTTTTGACATTTTGAATGCCAAAAAGCTTTTTGTAGCTGAAAGCTCACTCAAAACGATCGGTGAAATACTAGCGTAGTTACGAATATAAAAACGGAAAAGACAATGAATATCATTCAAAAACCGGTAATTACGGAAAAAATGACCGCCCTTGGCGAGAAGCTAAACCGGTATGGTTTTATTGTTGATAAGCGTGCCAACAAACTTCAAATCAGAAAAGCTGTTGAAGAGCTCTATGGTGTAGAAGTGGCAGCAGTCAACACAATGAATTACGATGGAAAGCGTAAGTCGCGTTTTACAAAGACCGGTGTCATTGCCGGGAAAACAAATGCTTTTAAAAAAGCTGTCGTGACTATAGCTGAAGGTGAAACTATTGATTTTTTTAGCAACATTTAGATAAATGGCTTTAAAGAAGTACAAACCCACAACTCCTGGGCAGCGTTTTAAACTAATAAGCGCATTCGACGAGATCACAACTGATAAACCAGAAAAGTCACTCTTGGCTCCTGGTAAAAGTTCTGGTGGAAGAAATAAAGAAGGTAAGATGACAAT
>CAZOEV010000059.1:0-9337 GCA_964578915.1 uncultured Lentimicrobiaceae bacterium | reverse complement strand
TATTGGCGTAGGAGGCATCGGCAATATTTCTTTGGTGAGTGATATAGACCTATACACTGCTGAGAATATAGGCCCGGGTGCTCATATAACTTATTTTTTCCCTTTCAAAACGAACCTTGAACTGGGAGCAACTGTTGGTTATGCCAGGTTTAAGTATTCACAACAACTGTATAGCGAATATGATCAGCTGAAAACCAATACAAATCTTACCGAGTCGCTACTCAACTTCGGAGTATTAGCAAAATACAGTATTGATCTTCTCATACTCAAGCCTTATGCCAGTGGTGGTATTTCCTATATATCTTCAAGCGTAAAGTCAACAAGTGAAGTCACTTTTATTGACGACAATCGTGTGGTCGTTGTTGAAGGTGGCTCGCGTAGCAAACGCTTCGGAATATTGATGCGAATTGGTGTTAATGTTAAGTTATTAAAAAACTTTGGTGTTTATGGCGATGTAGGAACCGGGCTCACGCTTGTGCAACTTGGAGCTGTAATAAAACTCTCAAATTAAAAACTTATGAAAACCTTCTATACCTTATTATTATTTTTTGTTGCCAGTGCTATTTATGCGCAGGCAGAAGCCCCATTAACATGTCCAGAAAGCCAATCAGGAATTGTCTTTTTGCTAGGACCTTCGGTAAACTATTATCAGGGCGGTGATGTGACAAGTTCGGAAAAGTTTGATGCAGAGATGATTAATTATCAGCTAAATGGATTTATTGGCTATAATTCGCCCCGTAGTAAGGCGAAAAATTCGGTGGGCATTTTTGGCACAGGTGGCTATACCAATAAAGCCACCTTCAACAAAATAAAAGAAGTTCAAGGGCTTACCACCGATGAACTTGTTATCAATAAATATTATGCTTTTTATCAGGTGGAGGCCGGTATGATCATTGGCAATGTGCTGCGGCTCAGCACAGGCTTAGGAAAGCAAGAATTTCAAACTGTAAACGGCTTGGATAGCTATGCTTTTTTTTCATCAACTGCCGGTCTTCTGATCAATCTGGGTCCTGTTGGCTGGAACATTGATGCCAATATTAACTACGGACGCGATTATCCGAAAACAGCTATTCGGTTTGTTACCGGATTGGTTATCATGTTCTAAGATTTAGCTTGGTTTTGGCTATTGATTTTTACCAGTTTAGACCGTTTTTAGTGTTTGATAAAAACACTCGGCAGTATGCCGTATTTTTCGTGAAATCGTTTGGCAAATACGCTGCTATTGGCATACCCACATTGGGTAGCGACTTCTTTAATACTTAGACTTCCTAGCTCGAGCAGTGCCTTAGCCTTAATAAGGCGATCGTTTCGTAGTATTTCGCCAAAAGTTTTGCCGTAAAGTTTCTTAAAACCATTTTTAAGCTTGGTTTCGTTAGTGCCTACCTGACGTGCCACCTCTTTGAGGATCAAGTCGGTCTGGCAATAATCTCGAATATAGTCTTTGGCCTTTCCAATCAACACGACATCAGTTTTTCTCAGCATATATTTATCAAAACCATGCACCTGTTCAGTTTTGTAGTGTTCTGTTTGTATCCAAAGCAGTTCAAGCGCTTTCGATTCGATATGAAAACGCTTCACTATTCCGTCTGATTTCACTTTACTCAATTCGTTCAGCGTTTGCGAAATGCTTAGTGAAAATATGCTATGGTAAAGAAAATATTCCTTTTCGCATTTATTTAAAAAAACGTTAGCCAGTTCGTCCGGTATCTCGAGTAATTCACTCGAAACTGATGGGATATATTTTTTTGTTTCTAGTTGTAAAATCACCAGATCGAGGTTTTTTTGTGCTGGGAAAATCAACTGTTGAAGTCCATTGTTTTCTTGCTGCGAGACAATTGCTGACATATATGGCGCCAAACGGTATCGAAAAGCTGGAGAAATAGCATGAACCAAAGAACCGTCATTTAAGAAAAAGTAGCGCAAAATATGCACCTCTTCAGTAAACTCAACTTTTAATAGTTTAAATAAATGAGCCTTCACGATGATTACTGAAAAACCATCCCCAAAATCGTATCCTTTTATCATTCCACTTCCCTGCGTTGAAGGCAAATTGATTGACAATTCAAAACCAGTGGCAATTGTCTTGGTGCGTAGTTCAGCAGCTAAAAAGTCAAAGATTGCGGTCAGTTCAAGAGAATGGCTAATTTGTTTCATGAATTCATTTTGATCAATCAAATGTACGAATTTTGAAGCAAATTTGATTTATTAACAAGCTTTCCAAAAATCCCTCATGTTTTTTATTGTTCGCCAGTAAATTAACGCGCAAATTGGTTGATGGTCCAAATTGATCATTCTCATTAAACCGCTGATGAGGACACTTTTGCCCAGTAATCTACTTTTAATTCAACCGATAAGTAAGTAGAAATACGTAGCGTGTTGTTTTCGATTTTAGTCCTGAAATGGTGGACATTCCATTACCCCAAATGCCTCTTGCTTCAATAGTCAACCTATTATAATTGAATCCAATACCTGCAATAAAACCGGTTTCAAATGCTCGAAAACTCTCTAGCGCGAGTCCTTCTTTTTCTCTTACAGTACTAAAAAAATTTGTAACTGATTTTTGGTTATTGGTATTGTCAATAAGCAAGCCGTTTGATATCCCAGCATTGAAAAATAGTTTACTGCGATTTAATAGGACCCGATACCTGATCATATTATTCATCGTCAGATACGAAGCGCCAATTTCAATTTCGTAATCTGTGTAGTTATCTGCGTGTTTATATTCGGTGTAGCTGCCCGACGATAGATAGCTGGTGTAAATTATTTCATTGTAAACAGACCATTTTTCCTGTTTTCTAAGTAAAACAACATCCATAAAAATTCCAAATGTTGGATTGGTTGACATAGAAAAATCCGCACCACTCAGGTATTCCTTTTCAAATCCTCCTGAAAACGAAATCTTTGTTAAGGAGAGGCCTCCTAATAAACCTAATTCAAATTTCAGCTTCTTATTCTCAAAGGCTTCATCCGGGCTTGAACCCGTGCACTCATAATAATCTAAAAAAATAGATTCCAGATTCTTTTGGGAATACCTGGCTTTTTGAAGTCTATTTGTGATGGTTTCACAGTCAGAAAGATAAATCATCAACTGACCTATAAATCTTTTGTTTTCAACTACATGGGCCTCTGCAAGCTGTTGCTTTACTCTGTATTTTTTATAGCCAAGAAGCTCGAAACCACTATTCTGTTCGATATATAAGTTCTCGCGACCAAACAAATCAACATAAGCAAAGAGGCTCTTTTCGCCTTTTAAAACCGCCTGGAGAAATACGGTATCCTTTACGATTTCAAGGGCAGCATTGTTGTTCAATTCATTTAACATGCGCGGACTCACCTCCAAGTCCACAATGGCAGCCTGATAATGTTCGTTTTTTACACTAAAAGATTTTATATCATTTGGGCTGTAAGAAATGGGCTCTACTTGGTCGTGTGATTTAAATATGATGTTATTCGTGTTTAATTCCCAATCACGGTAATCAATCAATCCGTGGATGGTATCTCCCTGTTTAGTTACTATATATCCTTCATTTACAGGATTTTGGCTATATAAATCTGGAATCAACAACATTAAGGTTGTCAGGGATAAAAAGAAGTAAATAATAAATTTCATGTTTCGTTTAATTTGGTGAGCAAAACTAACCTATTTAGCTGAAATTTTAAAATGAAATTCTGTTGTGCGTAAAACGAGAAATGAGTCACCGCGCTCATAATAGTATATTTTTTGTAGTCGTTGCGGTGATCAAAAAGCAGTGATTTTAAAACATGGAGAATTCGTTCATCGTAAGCCATTTAGGTTGCGAAGTGGCAGAAAAGCCATAAATTTACAGCTAAAATCATTACTAAATGAACAGATTTATTTTTGCTTTCAGCTTGATGCTGATGAGTTTATCGGCTTTTTCGCAGTTCGATAGTGTTTTTTACAATAAAAGCTTACGGCTTGATTACGCACACGGCGGAACAGCGCAGAAGGAATGGGTGATGCTGGAGCAGCTTTCGGAATCGCCACACTGGGCGGGCTCAAAAACCCAATTGATTGATAGTTTGCGTTATGGAAAATATTTTTTTGAACTGCTCAACCCTGCTGCTGATTCCGTGCTTTATTCTCGTGGATACGGCAGCCTTTTCAGTGAGTGGCAAACCACGGCAGAAGCCCAGCAAATTGCACGCAGCTTTAGCGAAACCATTTTGATGCCTTATCCTAAAAGCAATGCGTTACTCCTTATATATAGCAGAAATTTTAGTGGAAGCTGGGACACTGTTTTTCGACTTGAAATTGATCCAGAGAGCTATTTTATTAAGCCTGCTGCCGTTGCAAAATGGCCTGTAATGAATGTTTACGGCGATAATCCTACTGAAAAAGTCGTTGATATCGTGATTGTGCCTGATGGCTACACCATGAACGAGCTGGGCAAGTTTATGGAAGATGTCAACTTTTTCAAGGAAAGCCTTTTTGCTTTTGAACCTTATGCTTCCATGCGTGATAAATTTAATATCCGCGCCGTTTTGGCGCCTTCCGAACAGTCTGGAACTGCCATTCCCGCCGAGGATATTTGGCCGGAAACGGTTTTATCATCGCATTTTTACACTTTTGATAGCGAACGTTATTGCATGAGTTACGACAACAAAAGCATCCGCGATTTGGCTGGCCATGTTCCTTACGACCAAATTTATATTCTTGCCAATACCACCAAATACGGTGGCGGCGGAATTTATAATTTCTACGCGCTGAGCACAGCAGGCAACCAGCTTTCGTCAAAAATAATTGTGCACGAGTTCGGTCATTCTTTTGCTGGCTTGGGCGATGAATATTTCGACAGCTCCACTTCTTACAACGATTTTTACAACTTGGAAATTGAACCCTGGGAACCCAACCTTACCACGCTTGTTGATTTCGACTCAAAATGGAAAGATTTGTTGTTGCCCGGCACAGCCGTTCCCACTATTGCTAATGATAGTATGGCAGCTGTTTTAGGCGTTTACGAAGGTGGTGGTTATGTGGCAAAAGGCATGTTCAGGCCAAAAATGGACTGCCTGATGCATACTTTTAAAGAGGAAACATTCTGCGAAGCCTGCAACCGCGCCATCATTAGGATGATTCGCTTTTATAGTGAATAATCCTTTGCGGTACTTGCTGAAATGGTGGCTTTTTGCTATTTTTGCCGCTCTTATGTGAAGAAATTAACAATACATATTTATTTACAATAACACCTATGGAAATTACCAAACTCGACCAAATGTTTGAAGCCTTGCGCAACAGTCCTAAAAAGATTCTTGTTGCTGCTTTTGCTAACGACGAACACTCTATCAGCGCGGTCAATCAAGCCATTGATTTAGGATTGATCGAAGGCACACTTGTTGGCGACGAAACAATTATAAAATCGGTTTGCAAAGCACATGATATTGACGCTTCCAAGTTTACCATTGTACACGAGCCTGACGAGATGAAAGCGGCTTACAAAGCGGTTGAGCTGATTAACAAAGGCGATGGCAATTTGCTGATGAAAGGTTTGGTTAGCACCGATAAATATATGCGTGCCATCCTCGACAAAGAAAAAGGATTGATGAACAAAGGCGCTGTTTTGAGCCATGTTACGGTTTTGGAAAATCCAAATTACCATAAATTATTAATCGTGGGCGATGTGGCTATTTTGCCCGCTCCCGAGATGCCCGAAAAAATCGCCATCACCAATTATCTGATCAAAACGGCACATGCTTTAGGCATTGAAAGGCCAAAAGTAGCCTTGATTGCAGCTTCCGAGCAGGTTTCACACAAAATTCAGTCGAGCGTGGATGCTGCTCTGATTTCAAAAATGGCCGATCGCGGACAGATTAAAGGTGCTGATGTGGATGGTCCGCTTGCGCTTGATATTGCTATTGATCCGGAAAGTGCTCAAATCAAGAAAATGACTGGTGTGGTTGCTGGTAATGCCGACTGTTTGGTGTTTCCAAATATAGAATCGGGCAATGTGTTTTACAAAATGAATACTAAGCTGGCCAAAGGTGAACAGGGTGCAATTGTTGTTGGAGCGCGCGTTCCAGCCGTGCTTTCATCGCGTGGCGACAGCACAAAAACCAAGCTGTATTCTATTGCTCTTGCTGCTTTAACAGCAGAATAACATCCTGGAAACCAGGTTCTAAATTCTATTAATATCATTGACGCTTAACTGCATGGAAGAAATCAGAATACTCACCATAAATCCCGGATCAACTTCAACAAAATTTGCTGTTTTTTCGGGGACGGATCCAATATTTATCAAGACGATTCGGCACACCACCGAAGAGCTTGATCCGTATGAAAAGATCACTGATCAGTTTGAGTTTAGGAAAGAGCTGATTTTGGAGCAGTTGCAACATGCTGATGTTGAGCTTAGCCAAATAAAAGCTGTAGTAGGAAGAGGCGGCCTTTTAAAACCTATTGAATCTGGTGTTTATGAAGTTAATGACGCCATGATCAGGGATTTAAAAAATAGTCCGCTCGGTGAGCATGCCAGTAACCTCGGCGGACTTATTGCCCATGATATTGCTGCTTCGCTGCCCGATGCGCGTGCTTTTATTGCAAATCCAGTGGTGGTGGATGAGTTGGATGATTTGGCGCGCCTTTCAGGCCATCCTTTGTTGCCGCGTGTTTCTATTTTTCATGCCCTCAATCAAAAGGCTGTGGCGCGTCAACATGCCAAAAGCATAATGCGTAAGTATGAAGAAATGAACTTGATTGTGGTGCATCTTGGTGGCGGAATAACCGTTGGTGCGCACAAACAAGGCCGTGTTGTGGATGTAAATCAAGGCCTCGACGGTGATGGCCCCTTTTCACCAGAACGCACCGGAACATTGCCTGTTGCGGCATTGGCCAGGTTGTGCTACAGCGGAAAATATACGCTCAAAGAAGTGCTGAAAATGATTAAAGGCGAAGGCGGATTGGTAGCTTATCTGGGCACCAACAGCGCTTACGATGTGGAGCAGCGCGTGGAAGCCGGCGACAAACAAGCCGAATTGGTGTATAAAGCGATGGCTTATCAGGTGGCAAAGGAAATTGGCTCGATGGCTACTGTGATGCACATGCAGGTTGATAGCATCCTGATTACCGGAGGTATAGCACACGATAAGTATTTTGTGAATCAAATTATTGAGCGCGTTCACCGTATTGCTCCCGTACACGTTTATCCGGGCGAAGACGAACTGAAAGCCCTTGCTATGAATGGATTACGTGTAATAAACGGCGAAACAGAGCCAGCGATTTATGGGTAGGTAGAAAAAAAATTGTTTTGGAAGAGGAGTTGAATAGCTCCTCTTTTTTTTATCATAAAAATGAGATGAAAAAAGCGTTGCAATTGACTGAACAACAGAAGTTAACAATAGCTATTAATTTGCACTCAACGCCATCACTGCAAAGCTAGCTAGCCAGTGCTCTCCGGCATAGTCGCCATCGGATACATTATGCAGGGCGGCATCGAGGTGTTTTTGGGCTGAGGCAAGTAAAATATCGCGTTTTATGCCGGGTTTGGTGGCTATATGTTTCAGGCACCAGGCACGGGAGAAGTTGAGCCCATCCAGGTGTACCAGTTTTCCATCACTGCGGTCGCTGACTTTTGCTGTTTCGGTCATTATTTTCAGGGTGCCTGCGTTTATTCCGGGAAGAAAAGCATTGATCCAGCTAATGAATTCGTCATCGGATAAAACCCTAGCCATCAAGTCGGCTTCTATCAAACAAGGCGACAGAAAATCGTATCCGCTCGGTTCCCATGATTCCGGACAGTTTTGGTCGTTCAGGTAAAAATCCTTTGCTCGGGCCACAATTAAATCTTCAAGCAATTTATTTTGCGTTGTGCGGGCATAATCCAGCGCGAAACTTAATCCAAATGCGGTGTTGGAGTGCTCACCAACCCGAATAGGGTAAACCAATTTGGGCAAAAAAGTCATATAATATTGACAGATAAGATCGGAAAGTGGTTGCAATGCAGTTTCCCAACGTCGGGCTTGGGGGCTGTCCCAAGTGTGAAGCTCGTCAGCCAGTTTCAGTAACCATGCCCAGCCATAGGTTCGCTCAAAGGATTTGTTGTTACTATCGCTGAAAAATTCAACTTCTACAAGTATATTCTCAAGGCTAAGATTATGGTTAATAGCCGTTTTTATTTGTTCGGCTTCTGGCATTTCTGGAAATTCTTTCAACAGTTTTACGAGCATCCAGTGGCCATGCACTGAGGAATGCCAGTCGAAACAGCCATAAAATGCCGGACGGTATTCCCGCACTGGTTTTATATCCTTGTCGCTTCCCACCACTTCGCCGGGCTTGTTGGGGTATTCCTGTTGAATGCACTTCAACGCTAGTTTTGCAAAATGGGAAGCTTGAGTTTCAGATAATGACGACTGGCTAAAAGCTATAAGTCGGGCAAGGAGGAGGAAAATGACGAGTGTAGTTTTCATAGCAGGTATATCAAAATGTGTTTGTTTTTTTGTTTTAGATGCTGTTTTTAAGTTGTTTAATAGCAAACATATTTTATAAATGCGTTGAAGGCTCAATCATAATTACCGTTTTTATCAGTTTTAGTTATATACCTCTGACCGTTTTTGACTGATGAAAATATAACTCCATTATTACAATTTATTTTTATCCCACCAAGAACGGACTCTTTAATTGTCCAAAGAAGTTCACCATTGCGATTATAGTAGTCAATAGAAAACGCTTTTGATGTAACGAAATTATCTCCCCGAGCATCTGCCAAATAAGAAAATTCCTCTTTTCGCCAAATAATCTCGTGATTCAAATTCCTAAGTTCTGTATAAGGAAAACGCTGTTCCGTTCCATCAAAAATACTATAACTACCACTCAACAAATAGTAATCTTCTTCAAAGCTTGCCAAGTAATAAACATCATCATGGCATATATCAGGTAACACATCAAGCCGGCTAATTTCCTCCCCTCGCTTGTTTAATGTTATGATTTCGTTGAGGCCTTTTATTAATATACTTTCTTCAACTTTAGCTATGCTAATATAAGGGTAAAGCTTATCTGTGTAAGACGGAATGTAGATATTGTCAATTTGGCTTTCCCAGTTTATATCTCCTTCAAAGGAAATATTGTAAAGCGTCAAATGATTACGGTCAAGCGGGTAATTAATGGTATCAGCAAATTCTCCCTGGTCATTATATACATATTCGGGTTGCTTTCCATAGAAATGACCAGTCAAGAGATAAAAATCGGAGTCATTATTTGCTGCCAATGATTTTCCTTTTACAAAATGGTCTGGAATGGTTTTGGACCATAATATATTTCCATCGGCATCAATTTTTAATAACAGCACTTCACTTTTATATGAATAGCAATGACTTATGTCTATTT
>CAZOEV010000058.1:0-9377 GCA_964578915.1 uncultured Lentimicrobiaceae bacterium | reverse complement strand
ATTGTCAGAAAAACTGTGGAATTACTATTCTAGTTTCTTTTTATACTTTTTTCTGGCATACAAAACTGCTGCTAAAAGTAACAATAGCAATGCTACAACGGTAATTTTATAAAATAACAGGTTCCGTTCCTGTGCTTCAATTTTGGCTTTTGCTATTTCAAGCCGGGGAAGAGTATCATCCAATTGTTGGCGTATGGAAAGCTCTTTGAACTTAAGATCATCTAGCTCCTGTTGTACCAAATTATGTGCATTAGCATAAATTTCAAGCTCCTCCAGAAATTCCGCTAGATCGCCAAGTGCAGCGCTATTAATCATTTTCGATTGATTAACTGGTGCGTCGTATTGCGTCATATCAGCTGCCCATGCTGTTTTTCGGCATGAATCCAGTATTTGATTCGACATTTTATAGTCACCATTAACCTGATGAGCTACACCAATATAATAGTAAGCCAATGCCATACCCTCCTTATATCCAATAAATTTACTAATCTTCAGGGATTTTTCGAAGAACTCAAAGGCCTTATCCATTTCGTCATTACCGCGATAAACGTTGCCAATATTTGCTAATACTATTGCCATACCAAGCTGATTACCATGTTTTTCGCGAATAGCAAGCGATTGTTGGTAATAATCTAGTGCAATGGCGTTATCATTAAAATCCTGATAATACATCCTGCCAAGATTGTTTAAAGCGCGACCCAATTCTTCCATGTCATTTTTATCTTCGAATACCTTTTTTGCTTCTAAAAGCATTTCTAGCGCCAATTCATTTTGATCCCATTTCCAATATATATTGCTTATGCTAAGCATCATTTTTGCATAACTGAGAGAATCATTGAGCTTCTTATAGGTATCCTTGGCTTGCTGGTAGTTTTCCATTGATTGCTCGAAGTTGCCCATTGAGAAATAAGTTGAAGCCCTGCTTGCAGCTGCACCGGCAAGCTGTTCTACTAATCCGTGTTCCTCGGCAATAGCCTGAGCTGTATTATAGGACTCAATTGACTGGTCAAATTCAGACATATTTTTATATACCAAACCCTTATTTATATGTGCTTTGGCCAGTTCCACAAAATTTTTCGCCTCTATCAAGGACTTTTCTGCCTGACTGATATAGTCAAGAGCCAAGTCATAATCACCAGTTAATGAAGCAGTTTTGCCCATCGACAGCAAAATTACTCCACGCATATTATCCAAGCCTTGTTGACTGGCATACTCACCTGCCTCAGAATCAGTTTCACGGCTTTTGTCAAGAGAAGTTTCTCTGTATAAAGCGGAGAGCTCGATAAGTGTTTCAACGCGTTCGCGACCAGATTGCGAGCTTATCAAACTAGTTAAACTGTCAACTTTCTGGTTATTCTTATCCGTATCAGCCTTTACAATATTTGAAAATAAAAGCACTATAAGCACTATAACTATTCTCATCGTTAAAAGTATTTTACATTCCTAAGTACAAAAAACTAAAATAAAATTGTATCTCGCTTGAAGTTGAAAAATTCCTGAAGCGTCTCAGGAATTATTGATAGCTGCTTAAGCAAAGCTTATCTTCCTCCTTTGGAATCAAGTTTTGGTTTGCTATTACTTTTAAGCTCTTTTTCCATTTTATCGAGCTTGTTGACAGCGTCCTGATACTCTTTTTCTGAGAGTTTACCGTGTTCTTTGCGCAAAGCAATTTCCTCACGGCTTTTCTTGATTTCAGCTAACTTCTTGTCATCATCGGGTTTTTTAGCTGATTCAATTTCCTTTTTCTTTGCTTCAAGGGATTCTTCAGACTCGACTGTAACTTCTTTCTGCTCAGCTTTTGTCGATTGCATAGATTTAGTAGATTTTTCGGTAGCTACGCGCTGTTCCTTTTCAACCTTCGCCTTTTCAGTTTTAACTTCTTTTTTCGCACTCTCTTTAGATTTCGTGCTCAGGCTTTGAGCATAAGATTGTTGCGTAATAAACATAAAACACATAGCAACAAAAAGGCTTACAGCCAGTTTGGGTAAGTAACTTTTAAAGATTTGAGTCATGATTTTATTGGTATTAAGGTGATAAACATAAGATTTCAAATATACGAAAGAAATATCTTGAAAACCAAATGATTCCGACTTTTACTAATAATATATTCTATACACCCCCTACTTCTCTATAAAACCATAATACATAAGCCACAAAAAGATTTTCGTTTTCTATAATGACTATTTTTGCCAAAACGATTTATTATGAGCAACAGTCAAAATATGCCAACCGATTATTTTCAAATTGATGATCTACTAACCGAAGAACATAAAATCATTCGTTCGTCGGTTCGCGATTGGGTGAATCGTGCCGTGAAACCCATTATCGAAGATTATGCAGAAAAAGCAAAATTCCCAATTCATCTGATGAAAGAGTTGGGACACTTAGGCGCTTTTGGCCCCTATTTACCTGAAAAATATGGCTGTGCAGGCCTCGATCACACGGCTTACGGTTTGATTATGCAGGAACTTGAACGAGGCGATTCAGGTATTCGTTCTGCTGCTTCGGTACAAAGTTCACTGGTGATGTATCCTATTTATGCTTTTGGAAGTGAAGAACAGCGCATGAAATATTTGCCATTGCTGGCCAAAGGAGAATTGATCGGGTGTTTTGGGCTTACTGAACCCAATCACGGCTCCAATCCTGGCGGCATGGAAACTCGTCTGCTAGATGCCGGCGATCATTATGTGCTCAATGGCGCCAAAATGTGGATTACCAATGCGCCAGTAGCTGATGTGGCTGTTGTATGGGCAAAAGATGAAGCCGGTGTGGTACGCGGTGTTTTAGTAGAAAAAGGCATGAAAGGTTTTACAGCGCCCGAAACACACGGAAAATGGTCGTTGCGGGCATCGCTAACGGGTGAGCTTGTTTTTGATGAGGTGAAAATCCCAAAAGAGAACATTTTACCCCATATTAAAGGCTTAAAAGGGCCGATGATGTGCCTCAACAGCGCACGATACGGAATAGCTTGGGGTGCGATTGGCGCGGCTTCCGACTGCTACGAAGCTGCGTTAAAATACAGTTTGGAACGCAAACAGTTTGACAAACCCATCGCTTCGTTTCAGTTGCAACAAAGAAAACTAGCCGAAGCACTTACTGAAATCACAAAAGCACAGCTTTTAGCTTGGCGTTTGGGGGTTTTACGCGATCAAGAGAAAGCTACGCCGGCACAAATTTCCATGGCAAAACGTAATAATGTAGCGATGGCCTTAAATGTAGCTCGTGAAACACGTCAAATTCTTGGAGCAATGGGCATTACCGGCGATTTCCCTATGATGCGTCATGCCATGAATTTGGAATCTGTTATCACTTACGAAGGCACACACGATGTGCATCTTTTGATTACAGGCCATGATATTACTGGAATTGCCGCTTTTGTATAAAAAAACCTGAACAACCTCCTTTCTTTAGCAGTTAGGAAGCGTTCAGGTAAAAAAAAAAGGCTTTTAAGCTTTGAGTATCCTTATAAGTTTTTCAGCTGCTTGTTGTAAACCCTGGTCATGCCTTCGCGAAGGGAAATCTTGGGTTTCCAACCAAATGTTTTATCTACTAAATCCATATTGGCATAGCGAGAGTGAACTCCTACTGGCTTATCAAGCAAGGGTTTAACCTTTGGTTTATAGCCTGCAATGTCTGAAAACACATCAATCAGTTCTAAAAATGAAGTGAGGCGACCTGAACCAATATTATAAGCAGAACCATCTTTTACATTGTCGAGCAGCACGAAAATAAAGTCGAGTACATCGTCAATATGCACAAAGTCGCGGCCTTGCTTTCCAGATCCCCAAACCTCGAAAGGATCTTCTTTTTTGGCTGCACGCAAAGCAATGGCTGGTACAGGATACGTTTGTTCCTGATCTTCACCATAGCCAGAAAACGGACGGATACAAACTACTGGAACGCCATAATGTTTGGCGGCAATCTGCGCCAAAAATTCTCCTGTCAATTTAGACCAACCATAAGTCATATCAGGTGTTCCGAGGTTTTTCTTAAAATCGATATCGCCTTCTGAAAGGGCGATGGCACCTTCAGTGGTTTGCAAACTTATCGGGTAAGCCGCACTCGAACTTGGATAAAGCACACGTTCAGGTTTATGCTGTGTAATCCAATAGAAAAACTCGGCATCGATAGAAAGGTCGAGTGCCACCATCATCGGATCGCCCTCAATTTTCATGCGGCCACCAACGATCGCTGCAAAGTGAAAAACATCAGCAAAACGCTCAAATTCAATGCCGTACTTTTCCTGAATATAGCGCGGATTTTCACGCATATAAAACAGCAGATTTCTGAAATCGCCTTTCCAGAAATACAATCTTTCTTCCTTGTCAAGAATTTCCAGATCGCCTTGAAATTTTGAGTTAAAACCTTCCAGCCATTCTGATGGATGCCTCCCGATGGACAAATCATCAATCATAAAAACTTTATCTTTTGTGGTTTTTGCCAATCGTTGCACCATATTGCGGCCTACGAAACCACAAGCACCTGAAACTAAATGAATCCTCATTACTATAATATATTTTCTTTTTGTGTATTAATTACTTCTTTATAAAGATACGCCTGCCTATCGCGCGATTGCAGCGAAACCAATTCAGCCAAAAACCCGGTGAGAAAAAGTTGTACGCCAATAACCATGGCCAGAAGCCCGAAGTAGAAAAGTGGGCGCTCGGTCATGCGGTATTCAGACATAAAAAATTTGGCATAAGCCAGATAGCCAGCTATTAAGAATCCCATAGAAAAAACAATACTGCCCAAGGCCCCAAACAAGTGCATTGGTCGCTTGCCGAATTTCGCCACAAAAGTGATTGACAAAAGATCGAGAAAACCTTTGATAAAACGGCTCATCCCGAACTTGGTTTTTCCAAATTTGCGTTCTTGGTGCTGAACCACCTTCTCCCCTATTTTACTGTAGCCCGCCCATTTGGCGATCAGTGGAATATAGCGATGCATCTCGCCGTGCACCTCAATATTTTTTATCAGGTCATTTTTGTAGGCTTTTAAGCCGCAGTTAAAATCGTGCAGGCTAATGCCGGATATTTTTCGTGTTGTCCAATTAAAAAACTTCGATGGTAGCGTTTTATTGATTGGATCATGCCGCTTTTTCTTCCAGCCCGAAATCATATCAAAATCCTGATCTCTAATCATTTGGACCAACTCCGGAATTTCCTCCGGGCTGTCTTGCAAGTCAGCATCCATGGTGATAACCACGTCGCCTTCAGCCATTTTAAAGCCTTCGTTTAGCGCTGCTGATTTCCCATAATTGCGCCTAAAGCGGATGGCTTTCACTTTTTTTTGCGATTGTGCGATAGCCTGGATTACCTTCCAGGAATCATCTGTAGAGCCATCGTCCACAAAAATCAGTTCATAGCTTAATTGTGCTGCAGCACTTGTTTTATCAATCCAGGCCGCCAGCTCGGGCAGCGATTCTTCTTCATTTAACAGTGGTACGACAATTGAAACATCCATTCATTATTTTTTTAAGCCAGCGGGTCTGTAGTATTTTTCTTGACAAAAATACTCACAATTGCACTAATAACAATGGCCACGATTGGGTTTATCCAGAGTGAATTCAGCAGATTCTTTATCGGATCACTGTTTTCACTCATGGTATTCATCAGTTCCTCAAAGGTTTCTTCAGGCACTTTTCCTTCCATGGTGAGCATAAATTCATCTATCATGCGGGGCATATATTCCGGATCGATGATGCCATATAGCACGTATCCAAAAAAACTATTTATATAAGTTGCAATAAGAATAACTATAAAACCGGCAATAAGAGCCTGTAAATAAGTTATTTTACCGCCAAAATCGGCCTCTCTCATTTTGTTGATGGCCAACACTACTAAAAATATGGTAATCCCGAAAATGATTAGTATATTTAAGATTGCAAAAAGGGGATTAAAAATAGAAATGCTCATCGCATACATTAATACGGCATAAGTTATTGAAACTAGTCCGCCGATGAGGCCATACTTTAAGGGTTTGTCAAAAGTAATCATGGTTAGGTTTTTTAATGATTGTAAAAAATTAAGCTTTTATAAACCGATCTTTTCGTCGGACAAAAATAGCAATTATCAAAGCATAGAATACACCAATTAGGCTATAAACAATAAAGTTCATAAAAGCCAAGTAACTCGGCGAAAGCATGGTTTGGATATATTGGCGCAGCGACCTTATTTCGGTAAGACTCATTGGTTCAGATTTTGCTAAAACACGCTGCTCAATAGCCAGTGCTTTATGCTTCAGCTCGCCGAGGTTCATTTCAGAATAAATAAAATATAAAGCCGTGCCAAAAACAAGGGCAGCGATAAATGCGGTAATCCAGCCACACCAAAATGCTTGATTAAAGCGGATAGTGCCATGTCCGTAAAAATCGCGTAGGCGCAGCACGGCCAATATCATTCCGGCAAGCGGCAACAAATAGGTTAAGGCGTAAAAAACAGAAACTTCCTGCTTGAAAAGCAGCGAAAGCAGAAAATATATTACAAAAACAATCAATCCGGTAAATATTCCGAAAGTAGCCGTTACCCACCAAAACTGACCGATACTATAATACCTTTTTCTTTCTTCCATCATTTATAGGACTGAAAATAAAGCTCCAACATTATTTTGTTGACCCTAAACCAGCAATCTTTTCTGTTAAAATAACTGTATAGCACTGGTTTACCCGACAAATGTAGCCTTTTTGACTAAAAACACAAACGAAAAATGCAAAATAGCTCTTGCAGGTTAAACAAATCGTTGTACTTTTGCAGTGGGTAAGTCTTATACGACCAGCTCCTATTGAATTCCCCCAGGTTCGGAAGAAAGCAAGGGTAGATGGTTGAGCGGTGCGATATAAGTAGCTTACCCACTTTTTTTGTCTTTTTTTTAAAATAACGAAGCTTGTCGCTGCTAATTTTTTTGTTTAATTTAGCACTTCAATTAAACCTAAGCTTATGTTATTAAAAATCTATCCCGAAAACCCTTCTCCGCGAAACATTAAAACGGTAATTGAATGCATTAATGACGGCGGGCTGGTAATTTTTCCTACTGACACGGTTTATGGCCTCGGCGGCAGCATTCATCGCAGCAAAGCATTAGATAAAATTGCCCAGTTAAAAGGAATAAAGAAAGAAAATGCTAATTTTTCATTTATCTTTCATAACCTAAGTATGTTGTCGGAGTTTACAAAACCAATAGAGAACGAAGTTTACAAGCTTATGCGGCGCAACCTGCCTGGGCCTTTTACTTTTATTCTGAATGCCAACAATAATGTTCCCAAGATTTTTCAAAACAAAAAGAAAACAATCGGCATTAGAATTCCTGACGAAAATATCGTGAGCACCATTGTGGAAGAACTTGGCTACCCTATTGCCACCACTTCTATATTAGATGACGACAAAATTTTGGAATACACAACCGATCCGGAGGACATTTACGAGAAGTATAAAGACAGGGTGGACATAGTTATTGATGGTGGTTTCGGCGGAAATAAGCCCAGCACCATTGTCGATTGTACTGGAAATGAAATAGTTATTTTGCGCGAGGGAAAAGGCCGCTTAGAATAGTTGAAAAAAAAGTCATTTTTCCTTTGTTTAAAAGGATATTTTAGTACTTTTGCACCTCCAAAACGGACGATTCGTTAGCTCAGCTGGTAGAGCATCTGCCTTTTAAGCAGAGGGTCCGGAGTTCGAGCCTCCGACGGATCACTAAAAAAGCCATCAGAAATGATGGCTTTTTTTGTTGATATAAACTTGGAAATACAGGAACAAGAAAAGGTAACTTCTCATTAAATTTTGAGCAATAAATGATTCACTAATTTTTAATGCAAGAAGATTAAGGACGAAAATAGAATGTGTGTATATCATAGAATATAAACATTCTTAGAATTGTATCTGTGATACTAATTCCTTCTGATCATTTATGAAGTTATTGGCTGATTTATCCCACTAACACCTTGTTTGGTTATTTTATTAACTACAAGCGCAATGGCGCCATCTCCCGTTACATTGCAGGCCGTTCCAAAACTATCCATGGCAATATACAGCGCTATCATTAATCCAACCATTTCTTCATTAAAACCCAGCATAGATTGCAAGATACCTATGGCGGCCATAATAGCTCCACCCGGCACGCCAGGAGCTGCAACCATTGCTATTCCTAGCATAAAAACCAGTCCTGCAAAAAGTGTAAAATCAAAAGGCAATCCTTCCAGAATCATTAAGGCCATAGCACAGGCCGTAATTTTCATAATACTCCCAGATAAATGTATGGTGGCACAAAGCGGCACAACAAAACCAGCAATTTTTTCAGAAACGCCATTTTTCTGGGTTTGTTTGAGTGTAACTGGAATAGTTGCCGCCGAAGATTGCGTACCCAGAGCCATAAAATAGGCTGGCATCATATTGACTAATAAGCGGAATGGATTTTTTTTGACAAGTATTCCGGTAACAGTATATTGCAAAAGCAATAAAAGGATGTGCAAGGCGAAAATGACACCTATTATATTTAGAAAAACAGAGAGTATTGCATAAACTTTCCCACTAAAGGACATGCTTGTAAAAATTCCTAAGATGAACAGCGGCAGCAGCGGCACTATTACATGCTCTATCAACTGCATGATGATAATTTGAAAATCTTTGACAACCGATTTTAGCCCTGATTTTTCCTGAAAAGAAAGCCCCAGACCAATTATAAAAGCAAGCACCAAAGCTGATATTACATCTATAACCGGAGGAATAGATATAGTGAAATAAGGCAATAATTCTTTTCCAGTTTCAGCTACCTGAGCACTGGTATTTATATGCGATTCTAAAAGGGTCGGAAAGATGTTTGCGGCTGCAAAATAAGTCATAAAGCCTGAAAAAAGCGTGGAGGCATAAGCGATGGCTGCCGTAAGCAATAGTAATTTTCCCGCACCTTTCCCAAGATCTGAGATGGCAGGCATAATCAACCCCATGATAATTAGGGGAATAGAAAAATTTAAAAACTGACCAAAAAAGGCATTAAAGGTGGTGAAGATTCTATTGATGGATTCGGGCAAATAAAGGCCGAAAAAAATACCCAATACAATTGCTAAGAATACTTTGAAAAGCAGGTATGAAAATAAACGCTTCATTTTAAAATAGGCTTAAAGAAATAACAGACTCCTTTAGCTTTGTGGCTTTAAGAGACCGCGAATATACATTGAAAGGCAGTAAGTCTATTCTTTGAAACTGATTATTCGTGAATTTCTTTGATCGAAAAAGAGGATTTCTGAAAATGAATGAAAACTGCATAATGCACATATAAAAGCACATGCTTTTAAAAATTTTTGTTCCGTGTGGAATAAAAAAATATTGTTTGATGAACGCTATTTTAATATGCATCAAATAGCTTTACTAAATTTCTACAATCAT
>CAZOEV010000057.1:0-9470 GCA_964578915.1 uncultured Lentimicrobiaceae bacterium | reverse complement strand
ACTATCAACGGCTGGTTTTCAGCCAGTGTTCAGTTGCTTGAACCACTTTATGAGGTCTTAAAAACCAAGGTTTTGCATACGGATTATCTGATGGCTGACGAAACACCCATTCCGGTGCAAACCAAAGACAAACCCGGTGCCACACACAAAGGATTCCACTGGGTTTATTACAATCCGCTTAGCAGAAAAGTACTATTTGATTATCAAAAAAGTCGGGGGCGCGAAGGACCTGACGCATTGTTAAAAGATTACGCCGGATATTTACAAACTGATGGCTATAACGCGTACAATAATTTATCCAACAAGTCCAAAATCACACAGTTAGCCTGCTGGGCGCATGCGCGGCGGTATTTTGAAAAAGCACTCGACAACGATAAGCAGCGTAGTGAATTTGCCTTACAGCTGATCAAAGAATTATATGCTATTGAGCGACAAGCCAAAGATCAACAGCTCCAGGCCGATCAAATCCATTCTTTGCGACAAGAAAAGACACAGCTGTTGCTTGAAAAGATGAAACTGTGGCTCAACGAGCAAATAATGGAAGTTTTGCCTCAAAGTGCTATCGGCAAGGCAATAGCTTACACGCTTAAACTTTGGCCACGGCTGATTGTATATATCGAAGATGGCCGACTCAACATAGACAATAACCTGACCGAAAACAGCATTCGCCCGGTTGCTTTGGGGCGTAAAAACTATATGTTTGCCGGCTCACACGACGCCGCTCAACGCGCAGCGATGATGTACTCATTTTTCGCCACCTGCAAAATCAATAACATTGAACCCTTCAATTGGCTGAAAGAAACACTGACTAAAATCGCTGATCACCCCGCTAACAGACTTGATGAGTTATTGCCTGGTGCTATAAAACAATAATTTTGTTGTTGCGAGATGCCAGTGGCCGAAGGGTTACGAAGTACCTGATGAAAGCATTTTTTGCAGGCAATTTGTCGTGGGGCTCCAAGGCGAAGCCGACCTAAACAAGGACAGTTATGTTTCGGGCAGTGAGCTGGGAGAGTACCTCCAGACCAGCGTAGTCAATTATTCCTACAATGCCCAGCATCCTCAGTATGGGAAAATCAGGAACCCTAAGCTGGACAAAGGTGATTTTATTTTTGTATTGGGAAAAACCGGAGATCAACCAGCCCCAGAAAGCCCGGCCATTTCGATAAAGGAAGAAACAGGCACGGGCAGTGTGAAGATCATCGCCTATTTTGACGGAAAACTTTCCTGGGAATTTGGATTTTTAAGGGATATGAGAGCCAACACAAGCATTTTGCTCGAAGACATTCAGGTAGGAAAGCACATGTTCCAGCTTATAGATGAAGAAGCCGGAAAAGAAATAACTGCATTTAGTAAGCAATTTGCGGTGGTCAACAAAAACGAGATGACCACCGTTTACATGGGCGAACCAAAGACCAGTTCTAACCAGCCCTTAAAAAACAAAACCCCGATTCCAAAAAAACAATACGACAATATGGTTTTTGTTGAAGAAGGCTCGTTTATGATGGGCAACAGCAATGGTCAGGCGGACGAAAAACCAGTTCATGAGGTTAGGCTTAATGGCTTCTATATAGATGTATATGAGGCAACTGTAGCAGATTTTAATCGGTTTTTTAACGAAACAGGATACAAGACGGATGTTGAGGCTAGAGGTTATACCTGGTTGTCGGGTAAAAAGCGTAAAAAGGTGAAAAACGTTTCTTGGCGAAGTGATGTTAACGGAAAGGAAAGGTTGGGCAACGCGTATAATCATCCGGCTATTTTTATCAGCAAAAAAGATGCTGAAGAATACTGTAAATGGCGTGGAGGAAGATTGCCAACTGAAGCAGAGTGGGAGTATGCTGCGAGAGGTGGCGCCAATGCCTCTTCACAAGACTTTGTTTATAGCGGCAGTAATATCACTGACGAGGTAGGCTGGAGTGCTCAAAACTCAAGAGGTACCACTCATGCGGTTGGAACCAAAAAGCCCAACGCGCTTGGAATTTTTGATATGAGTGGAAATGTTTTTGAATATTGTTCAGACAAATATGCTGCCGACTACTACCAAATTAGTCCAAAAAGCAACCCTACCGGCCCAACGAATAGCGATTATAAGGTCGCAAGGGGTGGATCATGGTATTACAATTCCGAATTTATGCGCGTTACAGATCGACGTGGCTGGCGTTTATTTGGCAATAATAATACAGGTGTCAGATGCGTTAGAGATTGAATAATTTATTTCTAACGAATTTGATGAATAGAAATCTAATTTCATTGGAGTAAATCAAAGACTAATCATTTTGGTATACTGTTCGTTACATTTTTTTAAGGGTTGTAAAAACAATCCTTTTCTCCGCTCTGTCAATTTTTTCAGGCGTTACTTTCTTAATCCCACGTGTACCCATGACCAAATCATTAAGCGTCTCGAGAATAAAGTCATATCCATATTCCCTTCTGATTTTCAATGGGGTAAAAGGTTTCGTTTGCGCATTCACCTGTAAAGTTTCAGCACCAAAAGGCTCAGCACACACAAATTCTTCTGGTATTTCAACTACCTTATTGGCCATATGGGCAGCAATATAAAAATTATCTAATAGCAATACCGACTGGTTGTCGGCAAGATGGTAAACAAAACGAATATAACACTCCTTGTTGGCCCTTACATAAAATTTGAGCTTTTCTCCTTCTGTAAAAATTAAATTACCATCGCCTTTGTTCGTCCATGTTTCCACATTCAAATCGCCTTTTATTATTTCGTCTTTATCAAAAATACGCATGCGTGCATGTGCATCCTCGAAATTTTCAGGCAGATAGTGGATACGATTTGTGGCAATCCACGCTATCGGTAAAATAGCTTCAGAAGTAGCTACAATACTGCCATTGTTTTCCCTTAGTGTTGCAATCAGTTTTATTTCATTGGCATCCTTCCAGTATGTTCCCGTTAGGAGATAGCCCCCCTGTTTCGAGCCAGTTGCAATCACACTATAACCTGAATTGCTGACTAAAACTGATGTAAGTGATTGATTTATACGATTAGAAAACTCACTTCCCATGCGTGTATCCTGAAAGGTAAAAGCCGAAAGCCTCATTGGAGAGCTTAAGGTGCCTGCCTGTAACTTGATGCCTCTTGCAAGAAAAAAACAGGCATCATTAAGGGTGTTAGCGTTGCCGCGATTTGCCTCTCGCAGAACCTTGTCAATGCCTGTTCGAAGTTTTACAAACCTTTCCAGTTGGATGTCTTTCTCAAAATCATTGTCTTTTAGTACAATTATTACTGTTTGTGCCTGCTCAATCTGCTCAATCAGTGTAAGCGCTTCCAAAGCATGCTTAAAAGCTAACTGAACGTCAGTGCTTATCAGGCTGTTTGATTGCTCTATTAGCCTTTCCGATTCGGCCAGCGTTGTATTCAGTTCGCTCAGATAGTAATGCAATAAATCACTTCGCCTGGCGTAAACAAGCGAATAGCCATTCTTCTTCTTTTTATCGTAGTAGGTTTCTGCTTTTAAGCCAGTCAAAACGAGGTTTGATGCACTATGGCTAATACTTGAGAACGATTGTTCAAAATTATCTTTATCCGTCATAAGAGAAAACTGGGCCTCGCTCCGCACGGTTACCAGAATGTATTCGACCACCTGCCCCTTGGCATAGTTTTCGAGCCTGCTCAGCAGCTCAGCAGGGTTTTCGCCTTGCGTATTTTTCTCTGAGGCAAACCCCACTACATAGTCTGCCTCGTTATATTGTAAATTTCTTTTGATGGGGTCTGTCCATACAGGAGCTTGAGCAAACGTAACAAAGGAAATGCATAAAAGCACATAGACGAGTAATTGTTTTTTTAATCTTTTCATTTTTTGGTTCCTTTCTTTCAATCCAATATTTAATAAATATTTCCGCTGTACATTGTCATTCAGTTCTTTAAGCACCGGACACTAAAGAAGTCATACTTATATTAAGAATTAATGAAAACATTTTGATAAGAAATATTTAAATGTATATACCATGCTTGAGATATGTTTTTTTCGTCAGATGAAGATGACGCCCAACTTCCATCATCTCTCAATTGAAGAAAATTACCTATTGCATCCTTGTATCCTCCAGGTAAAGCAGCGAAACCACTTGTATTATTGGCTCCTATATTTGATTCATTCCAATGTGTTGTACCGTGTTCTTTCATCTTTCCTCCAGCTACACTTTTACCACCTAGAAAACTGATTTTTATATTAAACTAGATTTTAACATCTTATACTTCAATATATTCTCTAATACTATTTATCTGTTTAATCTGCCCGTTTGTAATCAAAAACACTTGCCAATAAATACCATCGGAATCTACCGGTATTTGAAATATTTGGAGCAGCTTGTCATCGCCCAGGGTGTGCATATTGTAAAGCGCGCCTATTAAAATCACCTCCCAAACCCAAAGCCCCTAATTAGTATCGGACCTGTGTCTCTTCCAATAATTTTTTTTGCAAGATCTCAACTTCCTAAAAGCAGCGGATTTAATCCAGCAGACTCTAGATGATACCTTAAAATTAAACAAACTTTCGCGAAATCAATCTCTTATTAAATATTTAGAATGATTCTACATAACCACAAATTAAAAAACACAAACTGACGGCTTGGCTTTTCACGGCCTAATAAAAAACATCAGAGATTTTTATCAGGCTCCCTTCGAATGTTTAAAGAAGTGGCTCAAAATAAAATAAGCAATAGCAAAATAACTAGAGTTTGGGAGATGGCGTGTTAAAGTTATGTCGAAATAGAGAAAATCCCTACCCTATTCCTCCATCAATCTATTTCAAATCATTCCAATAAAAAAAGCCGGAATCTATTCTTCATAAATAGAACCCGGCTTTTTCTTGTAAAATCACTTTTCAGAAGTATACTATTGCAGCATCAACTTCCTCAGCTCAATGGCTTTTGCCGTTTGAATTTTCATAAAATACATACCTGCATTTAAATCGTTCAGGCTAAGCAAAGCAGCCTTTTCGCCGGGCGAAACAGCATAAACCAAATTTCCAGCGGCATCTACTAACTCAATGCTAATAAGTTCATTATCGGCTTGCACGTGTACCTGTCGGTCAGCAGTTGGATTAGGCCAAACCTTAACTGAAGCTTTTCCTATTTCGCTCACATCAACGGTAGAAGTGCAGGAAACAACTGCCTCCCAGCCCGGGCGCGTGACCGATTGATCGCTATGAAACTGAAATGTTAAAGCGCCAGCATCATTGGATGCAATTATTTCATCAGGTGCATTTGTTCCACACCAAGTGCCAAGCAAAGGCGCATTGGTATTTATTCCGTCATAAATTTTTAGCCAGTCATAATCGCAACTTGCATTGTCTTCGATGGAAAAACTATTGAAATTGATGGTTACAAGCGCCTCCTCCGTATCTGGTAAAATCGTCATTACCATATCTTGTGAGTCACCATAATCTGCATTTGGACCGCCTGAATCATAAAATAAACCTTCGCACATCTCAAAACTACCTTCCTGCATTGCAAAAATCAGGTTTACCTCAATAAGTTCTTCTTTGAGCACAACATTGGTGTCGCCATCAACATTGGTAATTTTAAGATGTACGTCAAAAGCTCCCGTTTCGGCATAAGCAATATTTTGTGGATTTTCTTGTGTGGAAGTTGCAGGTGTTCCGCCTTCAAAAGTCCATTCGTAACTTACAATATTTTGTCCAAAAGAAGCATTTGTAAAATCAACCGTTTCACCTTTTGGCACTTGATAAGTGCTCGCTGTAAAATCAGCAATTAAAACCCCTGGGGTCAATTGCACATCTTGAATTAGGCTTTCATAGTCATCAACATTCAAAGTGATTGTTTGCGGGTAATAACCATCTGCAGCATAAGTTACGACATAAGTTCCGGCCTTTATGGGACGCTGATAATTTCCTGCTGGCAAAACGCTTACCACAAACGTATTGTCCATATCGTGACCTTCAATAGTTACCTGTGCCTCAATGGGATCACCTGATAATTCGTCTGTAATTACACCCTGTATACCATAAGTTGCCTGTTCCAAATAACTTAGCAACGAAGCTTTATTATAAGTCCAGTGTGCAGGTAATTGATTGGCTGGAAGTGTTTTAATATCCGAAATTTCAAGCGTAAACTCCCTGCAATTTTCAAAATAATTCATATAATCCTGTCGGCAACCGGCGGTGGTGTACCATGCATATCCATTGGTAATACCATTGTTCAGGTCTGTTAAGTAGCCTGCCGGGCTAAAATATTGTGCTGAATCAGCATATTCACGACTTACAAGAATCCACCAAGCATCATCGGCATGAAGACGTGGCCAGGTATCCCAGGGATAATTAACCACTTCAGCTCCACCATGGAAGTTTGCTGATAGTATAAATTGGTGCTCAGTTGCCAAATCCATAAAAGCAATGGTTTCGGCCTGGTAGGCGTTGCCATCCGGATGCGGACCATCTTCCGGATCAGCATAATTGCGATTAAGGTCAACACCATTGGCATTACTTCGGGTTGCACCATTTACGGTATTATTTCCTCCATAAAAAGTACCATCAGGGTTTGCCAACGGATTGATGTAAATATCGAGCTTATCAACGATATTTGTAACACGATCATCAATTCCATAGTTACTTAGCAAATAATCTGCAAGCCTAAGCATTAAAACATAACCCGTAGTTTCATCGCCGTGCATAGTGGCTGTATAAAGAAATTTAGGCTTACCTTCGGGCGAACCATTATTGATGCGTAACATCAGCAATTCTCTGCTACTGCTCAAAGTGCCAAAATTAAATGTCTCGCAATGCTCAGGATAGTCATTTTCAAATCCATTCATCATGGCTACATAGGCGCTATAAGTTGGATAGGCATCCCACTCAAAAACTTCCCGACTGGCAATATCAGCAATCATTTCCACCTCTTCGAGCATCGAAGGAGGTACGAGCAAAGTGGGTTGAAAACCTTTAGTAGTAAGTTTTTCATACTGACTGCGGCTAGCATAAGCAGTAACTTTCAGGCCTTCAACGCCATCTATCGAAATCATTTTACTGAGCTCCGATAAGTCGTTGAGACTTTGCATTTCAAGTTCAAAATAAACTTCAGGACGTGATTCGTAGAACTTTTCCAACGATTGCGCGTGCAAGGCAACAGTTATTAGCATTGCTGCGGCAATAAAAAGCCTTTTTCTAATTGCTTTCATTCTTTTTCTCTTTAGATATTAATGTATTTGGTTTTGATCTATAATTTTTTTCATACGTAGTTTCAAATCAGATCGCATGGAAACAAGTGGGAGCCGAAGCGCATCTTCGCACAATCCCATCAAATTGAGCAAGGCTTTTACGCCTGCTGGATTCCCATCCTCGAATAATAAATTTGTCAGCTCCAGCATTTTATAATGCAAAGCCCTTGCTTTTGCTGTTTCACCAGCGCGTTGCAAGCTCACCATATCGCTAAAATCGCGGGTATAGGCATTCGCTGCCACAGAAATAACACCATCAGCACCCAAGGCAATCAATGGCATAGTGAGCGCATCTTCGCCGGAAAGCACCGAAAAATTATCGGGTTTATCCCTAAGAATTTCCATCACTTGTTGAAAATCGCCGGACGCCTCTTTCACAGCCACAATATTGGGATGCTTTGCCAGTTCGAGGCAGGTTTTTGCAGTCATATTTTGTGCGGTGCGACCAGGCACATTGTACAAAATTACCGGCACACGGCTCACATCAGCTATGGCTTTAAAATGGGCTTTAATTCCTTCCTGCTGCGGCTTATTGTAATAAGGTACCACGCTCAAAATTCCGGTAATTCCATGAAATTTTTGCTGTTTCAACTGATTCAAAATATCAGCTGTGTTATTGCCACCAACGCCCAGCATTACCGGAACACGGCCATTGTTCACGTTTACAATTGTTTCAACGACAAGGGTTTTTTCTTCAGCTGATAAAACAGCAGCTTCACTCGTTGTTCCTAACGCAACCAGAAAATCAACACCATTGTTAATTACATGGTTTACAATATTCTCCAAAGCTGAATAATCAACTTGTAAGTCATTTTTAAAAGGTGTTACTAAAGCAACACCAGTTCCTTTATACATCGATTCACTCATAATTATTTCCCATTTAATTGGATCAGATACTTTTTTAACTGAATAAATTTCGTCGCTAAATCAGCGGATTTATCCAGCTTTAAACATAAATCAGCAGCGCCATCATGGCCAAAGTTCACCCTAAAATTTGAAGCCAAACTGGCCAATAAAAAATCACCCAACAAGTTATGGTTTTTTCGCAAATCAAGGCTTATGTGGCTGGTTTTTTCAAACTGTTGTTTCAGTAGTTCATCCTTTACTTTCCCCATCCAACTTAAAAAAGCCGGGGCAAAAAACAGGGTTTGTTTGTCTGCTGAAATTAGTGGTGCTTTTCTTCTATAAACAACAAAAACCACTACAGATTCTACCTTAAAATGTGTTTTGAGCAGGTTTATATAATTCTCGATTTCCTGATCTGACATTTCATCCAGTACCAGCTGAAAACTTTGTGGTTTCTCAAGATTGGGTATTTTAACGAACCGATCAGCTTTCAAAGCACTTGCCAGCGCGCGTTTAACAAAGAATTTTTTTACAAAAAGCACCTTTAGGTTTTCTCCTTATTAATAAGGTAGCAAAAGTAGTTTTTTTAGTGTTAACGCTAAAGAAACTGCCAGAAGAAATGGAAATAAAATGCACTTCCAGAAAATGGAATCCTAATCACACACCACTTCAAGTGTACCAACTTTTCGTATTTATTGATAAAGCCTATTCCTATAAAAATGCCTTACTTTTGCAAATTATGAGCAAGCTAAATATAACGATTCTTGGTTCAGGCACTTCGCAGGGCGTTCCCGTAATTGCTTGCCCTTGTGAGGTTTGTGCTTCACACGATTTGCGCGACAAGCGTTTACGTTCGTCAATACTGATTGAATCAGAGAAAGTTACTGTGGTAATTGATACCGGACCAGATTTTAGGCAGCAGATGTTGCGTGAAGACGTAAAAAAGCTTGATGCCGTGTTGATTACGCACAGCCACAAAGATCATATCGCGGGAATGGACGATGTGCGCTCGTTTAATTTTTTAACAAAAAAGGCGATGAAAGTGTATGCTGCACCATGGGATCAAGAAGTTATTAGACGAGAGTTTTCTTATGCGTTTGAGGACAAAAAATATCCCGGCGTACCAGAAATTGAGTTGATTAATTTGGATGAAAACGAGATCAAAGTCAAGGACTTAATAATACAACCAATTCCAGTAAAACACCGATTTTTGACTGTTTTCGCTTTTAGAATCGGGCCTTTTGCCTATATCACAGATGCCAACAAAATTTCTGAGAAAAGCATGGAAGCCCTCCTTGGCGTGAAATATTTAGTGATTGATGCGCTGAGAAGAGAAAAACATATTTCTCATTTTAACCTGGAAGAAGCTATTGAGGTTTCAAGAAAAATTGGCGCAGAAAAAACCTGGTTCACACATGTCAGC
>CAZOEV010000056.1:3610-9610 GCA_964578915.1 uncultured Lentimicrobiaceae bacterium | reverse complement strand
TACCGTACCAACAAAAGCGCTTGGAATAAATGATCAGGCTAGTTTGAGGTACTTCCCAAATCCTTTCTACTCAACTACAAGTATTGAAATTGACAATCCGAAAGGCTTAGAAGCAAAACTGGAAATTTTTAATCTTCAGGGTCAACGGGTTTCAGCCAAACATTTTGAAAGCGGAAACACCGTGCTCACCTATACCTGGGATGCAAAAGATGATGCGGGCAAAAGCATCAACAATGGCATGTATTTTATTCATTGTGAGCTATATGATCCCGAAGGCAAACCAATTAGCTTGCCTGTTATGAAGTTAATATATTTGAAATAATAAAACCTTAAAAAAATGAAAACACAATTATATACCTATTTCAAGGTTTTTTCAATCCTTGTTTTACTAAGCTTATCAAAGCTTGCCCTATCAGATGGTTTATTATTACCAATAACTGAAAACTATCCAGCTGATTTCGTTAGAAATAAAGTAACGGAAGTCAATGTAAAAATAAGCGGATTAGTTGCTCAAACAGTTGTTTATCAGGAATTTGTAAATGAATGGGATCAGGCTGTTGATGCTGTTTACAATTTCCCGCTACCAGCTGATGCACGCTCTACGCAATTATTATACACTCGAAATGATACCACATTTCAGGCTGTCCTAAAAGTGGAACCGCAGGACCCAAATCCCGGAACCGGTCAGGGCGGTCTTGCCGCTTTGGTGAATGCCTATATTGGCCCAAATGGTTTAAAATTGACACTAAGAAATATGGCGCCTGGTGCTATCGAATCTGTAGAATTGAGTTATATCAGCCTTTTGGATTACCACAAGGGAGAATGCACTTACGAATATCCTTTGGCTACACAAGATTTTATCACCTACCCGATAGACCATTTAGAATTCAATTTTGAAGTGGAAGCCAACAGAGAAATATCGCTGTTTAATATCCCGACTCATCCAGATTTTCAGGTACTTGAAAATGATTCCAGCTACCTTAAATTGAGACTTAGAAAACCGATGGCTTATCTGGCAACCGATCTCAAATTTATTTTTACAGTAGAAAACCAACTTCGCGATATCGATTTTTATTCAGTGAATAACGACACCATGGATGGACACTTCTCGCTCTTTGTGCGGCCTGAAAATTATGCGCCGCCAACAGAGATTCTACCAAATAGTATTGTTTTTCTGCTGGGAAATTCGAGTAGTATGTTAGGCTATAAACTTGAGCAAAGCGTTGAGGCTATTTCTAATGCGCTTGATCAGCTTGAGCCTACCGATTATTTCAATATTATGCTGTTCAATTACAATGTAGTGCATTGGGAAAACAATATAGTTCCGGCATCTCCTGCTAATATCGAAAACGCAAAGATTTTCCTTGAAAATGTAAATGCAAGTGGCGGCAGCAGACTGGATCTTGGCGTGCAACAAGCCATGCAGCAATTTCAAACTTCAGACTATAGCAATGCCATTATTGCTTTTACGGACGGCAAGTCGCCCATCGACCCCATTGAAGTTGCCGAAAGCAATATTTACGAAACAGGAATATTTCCGATAGGAATTGGAGAAGATATTGACCGATATCGCTTGGAAATGACTGCATCCTATAATTATGGATTTGCTACTTATTTTGATGAGGATGACAACCTGAGGGAAGGGATTTTACGTGTTTTTGAGAAAATAAATCAGCCCGTTCTGAAAAATATAGATTTAGATTTCAATAAACCAGATGTTTACAACACCACTCCTCAAAAATATCCAGCAATCTATGCAGGAGCTTATTTCATGGTCACCGGTAGATACCAAAATGCCGGAATCACTGAATTAAACTTAAGCGGCGAGGCTTATGATGGATTTAGGCAGTTTGATTTTCCTATTGAGTTTACAGATAGCACCAATAAATTTGAATTTTCAGAGAAATTATGGGCCAAAGCAATGATAGATGAAATAGAACAGCAAATATCAATCTATGGAGAAACCTCAGCGCTAAAAGATTCTGTTATCTCATTAAGCCTCCGCTATGAAATGCGCTGTATTTATACTGCCTATTTTGCTGATTATGAGAATATCTTTGTATCAACAGAGCCAATAGCTGAAGTGGCAGCCAACTACCATAAATCACTTGTTTACAGCAATTATCCTAACCCATTTCACAATTCAACTACAATACGCTTTTATATTGATGAAATGGATATAGGAAAGCTAAAGATTTTAAGAATTTATGACCTTCAGGGACATCTAATCGCCACTATTGACATCAGTAAATTTTCAGCAGGTTGGCATGAAATACAATTTGACGGGAAAGACGTTTCCGGAAATGATTTACCGGCTGGCATTTACCTTGTTCAACTGCAAATTGAAAATCAGATAACGAACACGCAACGTATGAATAAAGTGCGGTAAATCATTGTGTTTTGGGCGATCCATCAAGCATATCAGAAAATACCGCATTCAGCAATGAAACTGATGATTGTTTGATAAAAAAGGAGAATAATAGCGGTAAAATTAATAGTTACAGCTTGTTAATTCTCATCATCTGCAAAACTTCGCCAAAAATTCAAAAAAAAATTTCGGTGAAGTTTTGTTCTTTTGAGATCTAAAGTGGCGTATAAGCATTTCTATTAGTTGAAGATTTATGCACATTTCATACTGCTAATAGACAATTGCCAATTAATTCATTTACAAACACGATTAAAAAAAGCTCCTCATTTATTACAATAGGATTCGAGAGCATCTATGCTATTTTGGAAAAGCATTGCTTATTTAAGGTCTACTAAAAAACTATTAAACTACTAAATATCAATCTAATATCGGATACAATTATTTGTTTAATGCACGGTTTTTCGAGCCAATCAAAACTAACTCGTGCATTTGTATTACGGTCTCGTCAAAATGCTTGACGAGACCGCAATATTCTTTGTCCATGAGTTTTTTCGGTAGGCCCTCAGTAATAAGGAAGATGTTGAAGACTTTAATGGAGAACCAAGCCAACAGGAATTTTCTGTTTTTATACAGATTAATATAATGATCAGTAAAAGCAGGCAAAAAAAAAGGCTACCCTAAGGCAGCCTTTTTTTTAATGTTATTTTATTTATCACGGATCAACCTGAATAAACACTGTTTGGACATTCGTTGTTTGCTGCGTTGCAGCACTTCCGGTCGGAACAAAGATTACAGCAGCCCATCCTCCTGGAAGCGGCGAGAAATCACTGTGCGAATTAGCATCGTTTGCCATTTGGGTGGTAATTGCTGTTGCTGCTGGAACACCATTTGCGGCTTGGCCATCCCAATCGTTCATAATAATCCATATTGCTCCCTGTACATCTCCCCATGTGCTTGATGGATAAAGATCTGAATTATTGAACAACCAATTTATTTTTGCCCATTTTTCACCATAGGCAGTAAACGCTGGAAGTGCGTCTGGGTACAACGAGCTATACACATCCATTTCATAGCTTTGATTAGCAATGATTGTAACATCTTTATCAGCACACCATGATGCAAAAGTTCCCGTTTCAAAATCATATCCGTTGCCAAAGTTTGATATTTGAGCGTCAACATATCCACCTAACGATCCGGGACCAAAAGCACCAACAATCTTATAACTGCAACTTTCTGGAAGATTCTGGTAAGGAGGCAACAAAAGGTCTGGTGCAGTAGCATTGGAATTACCCAAAACAAAGTCAACAACATTATCAGCACCGGCAGGAATCCTTTCGGCATCAGCAAATTCCCAGGTGTGGAAATGTTTATAGCCAAAGGTGTTACCAATTTTAACATAAATGAATAGTTCAAAACGAAATTGATTTACCGTATTGTCAACATCAGGATAAGTTACACGAAGCACATCTCCTTCGCCTAAATAGCTTTCGTTGTCGAAAGTTTGAACCAAAACATTATCTCTGTAAACTTCAATTTTGAAAATTGCTGGCATATCAACCTGAAGACCATTTGCCTGGTCTTCATAAAGTGATCCAATATAATCATTTGGATGCTTAGCACTTATGTCGCCGAAAAATCCCTGTTCGCGAACAGTGGTTTGTGAAAGCGTGAACCAATTGAAACCGAAGGCAGCATATTCCTGAGCGGTAAACTGCAGAATCTCAACATTGATTTCGTTTTTTTCAAAGGCAGTAACATCCATGTTAAAAGGAGTAGGATTGTTGACATAATTTGCCAACGCAGACCCTGTTTCAGGTGTCGCACTCACAATAACATCATCGCTCATATTATCAGGTGTGTCATTGTCGCTCATCATCACGAATTTGGTTATCGTGTATGCGCCTGGCTCTAGTTTAATGGCCTGAGTATATGCAACGCCATCAATAAAATAAACAGCAGGTGTATAAATAACACCATCAATGGTAATACTTGCATAGCTAATGTCGCCATTTACATTCAGATCCTTACCAGATTTTAAACCAGCCTTTAAACCAGGCTTGGTAACTTCCGGGCTCGAAAAAGTAACATTTTGAAGACCCTGCTCTGCTGCCGGGAAATCAGTGGTTTTATTACAGGAAGACAGTCCAAATAGGACTAAACCCGTAATAACGATTTTTGATAATAAATTAAATCTTTTCATTTTGGTTATGTTTAATTAGTTTGAATAAGTTAACAATTCATTAACATTTCAATTATTATGCCATATAGATTAACTATCTGTATTAGTGAACTTTAAGCTTTTTTATCACTCTTTCCTTGCAAAATAAATTCCATATTCAAGACAAATAATCCCTATTTAAACCAATATTCTAATAAATAAATAATTAATACCGATACGCAGTATGTAATAGTCATAGAATGATTGGAATATACATAGTCACTTTTCGGCATTAACCTATACTAAAATATCAATTAGCCTTAGACTAATTGAAAATAAGTATTGATATTAACAATTACATATCAGAAAACAGCAGGAAAAACAGAGAAGATTAAAGTGTAACAAACATAAAAACTACCTGAACTGCTGGTATCTGTTCTTCCAAGCTGGCAGTTTTTGGCACAAAAACAACCGCTGCGGTTTGGCCGTACGACGGAATGAAGTCTTCGTGCTGTCGCGCATCAAAAACCATTTGTAAAACAGTTGCGTTGGCATTTGATACGCCACTATGGGCATTCCCATCCCAATCGTTGAGAATCATCCAAGAAGCCCCTTGCAAGATGTCCCAATCGTGGAAAGAATAATTTTCGAGGTGATTGAAAAGCCAGTTCAACGCATTCCAGCGTGCTTCATCTCTGGTGTAAAAAGGTAATAATTCAGGTATAAGCGAACTGATTGGGCGCATTTGATAAGCATATCCCAAATTAACACTTATTGTGTCTGTCCCACAATAGCTTGGATATGTGCCGTTTTGCAGTGCATAATTCCCATTTACTCCGGCGACGATACCATTGAAATAACTACCAAGATTTCCCGGAGCCATCCCATAATCAATAGTTAAGGTGCAATTGGGCGAAACAGCAACAAAAGGGCCAAATGCATAATTAATGTCAGACGACAGCGGATCACCAATAATAAAATGAACCATTCCGTCTGCGCTTGTTTGCAATCTTTGGGCATCAGTAAAACTCCAAGAGTGTATAAAACGGTAGTTAAAACCATCACCAGACTTCACATAAAGATACAAATCAAAACGAAAATGATCAGTCGAATAATCACTATCAGGATAATTTACTTCCAAAGGCATTTCCCCTTTTGCACTTTCATTGTCATACGAAGTGATATATTGATCATTGCGATACACATCAATCCGATAAATTGCCGGCATCACATCCTGCAAGCCATTGGTTTGCTGCTGATATATAGATCCATAATAAACTTCCTTATTTGCTGGCTTAAATTGTCCTTCAAAACGATGTGAGCGCACGGTGGTCTGGGTTAAAATATCGTAATCAAAACCAAATTTTTGGTAGTCATCAGGGTTGAAAAGCACAACATTTACCGGTACATTTACTTTAGTTAAACTTCCAACATTGAAACTGAATCCGGCAGGATTAATCACAAATGAAGCATA
>CAZOEV010000056.1:0-3600 GCA_964578915.1 uncultured Lentimicrobiaceae bacterium | reverse complement strand
ATTGGCGTGGCATATACAATCTTGTCATCAATGGAATCGTTTGGCGTGAAGTTGTTACTCATCAACATGAATGACGTTAAAGTATAATCTCCGGGCTCTAACTTAATTGCTGTTGTGTATAGCAAACCATCAATTTCGTAAACAGCAGTTTTATAAATTTTCTGATTAACTACGACTGCAGCATAATCACATGAAAGCACGCTGATCTGGGCATTTTTTTTATTCTCAAGCGAAATTTCTTCACTACTGAAAGTAACCTCTTGTTGTTTGCTTGTCGGAACGCTATTGTCAAATTTTTGACACGACGACAACAAGCCTAAAATCATGACCAGGGGCATCAATATGTATGTTGTTTTGAACAATTTCATACAACATCAATTAATTTGGTGTTTGATAAATCAATGACTGATTGGTGTAACCTCCAAGGTTTTTGAACCAATCGGGATATAGCTGTCCACCGCTCTCTGCCCAATCGGCAAAGCGTAGGTGAGTTCCTGTAATTTCTTGTTTTTCAATAGGATAATGAAACACTTCAGGGATATTGATTGCCCAAGGGAGGTTCGTTATTGTTTTGTAATAACTACTTGGTAAGCTGCCAGAACTGCTTTCACCACTCAACAACATGGATTCGTTTGCCAATGAAGTTGGAGGATAGCCCGGAAGGTGCACTTCCACTCCCCTATTTTGATTAACAAGAATAAATGGATTAAAACTGCCAATATTTAATTGACTAAAGGATACAGGCCCACCCGGAGCAGCTGTCCCATTGTTTAAAAAGCTCATCTCAATAACGATCGAAACTGGTTCAACATAAGGTGCAGAGGGATCTGTATTCACGCCTATTCCAATTCCGGGATGTGGCATTAAGTCGTAAGCATCGTCAAAAACAATCACTGTTGCATTTGTTTGACCCGCCTCTAATCCACTTGGAATCAAGTTTATATAACTATTTGCTTTTAATCTTGCGCCTGTAACTGAGATGATTGCATCAGGAGATACATTTGGCAAAGTGAAACCAAATCCATTCAAATAAGATGCCCCAAAAGCATAAAGCGTAAATGTGGCCGTGATGTGCCTTACTTGTTCCTGAACATTCTTGAAGACATTGAAATCATACGTTATAACAATATCATTAAAATCGTAATCACCTTTCCATGGCCACAAATCTTCGTAAGCTAAAGTCCCTTGCAATTGCACCTCTGTTGGCCCTGTGCCATCACCAACGGAATTCACAGTGCAAGTCAGGAAGTTTTGTCCACCATTTTCAAAGTTTAAATTGATTTGCTCGGCTGCATAAGCAATCTCATTGATACTAAATCCATCAGTACCTCCACCGCCAATAGCCTTGTTGGCAAGGCTCAGGAAATTTTTAACTGACATACCTTTAAAAGGTCCTGCTATAAAAACCAAGTCTTTTAACTGATTCGGCCCGTGCTGAGGATAAACCGCAGCTTCATCAAAAGCTACGTTTAACATGGCCGCTGCAATTTGACCTGCCCACAAACCTATGCCTGCTGCATTTAACGGGTTAATAGCGCTTTGCGAAAGCATTTGAGAAAAGCCCGTTGCAGGCAAAAAATCTGCAATGGTCTGAGAACTCTCAAAGCGGATAGTGTGGTGTAATGGATCGCCGATAACCAATCCTTCAGGAAAAACAGCTGGAAAATAGGCATCTCTGAGATTTCCAATATTGTTGCCATTTGCAGCACTATGCCAAGCATCCTGCGAATAAGTTTGAATCCCGCTCAAATCACATGGCATCCTTACACCCTTTAACATGGCATTGGCATCAAAGTCGAGATAATTTCCATTGATAGAAACAATAGCGGCAGGCATCTCAGATTGTTCTGAAAACACCAGCTTTAATTGGCTCTCATAAGCAGGAACAGTAATCTTTGTGAACAATATTCGTCCGCCATTTTCCGGATAACCAATAAAATAAGTTTTTTTGCCATCAATGCTTGTGATGCGTAAAGGAAGCACATTGATATTTTCAGGCAGTTTGATAGTAACTTCAATGGTAATCGTTGTTTGCCAGTCAAAATCTTTACTGATTACTAAATTATCCATATCCTTCACCATATCATTACCGAAATTATTTTCCTGCATTTTCATACAGGAAAATAATCCTACAAAAATCAATAAGGTAAGAGTTATTTTGAAAATTTGGTTCATTGAGATACTATTGGCTCAAATACACAAGCAATATCCGTGCTGTATTTTCAAATTCCTTACAACTACTTGTTCTACAAGTTTTTACAACATGCCTTATCAATGACATACATTTGAATATATTCCCGAATTTGGAACTTTATAACCATTATGGAATTGATTTTACTTACTAAAAAAAGCTTCTGCAATTAAATTGAATGATAAAAAATAAGCAAAAGTGAGACCTTTGCGGGTTGCAGAATTCTAGTGTGAAAAATTCACGAAAATGACTGCGAAAAAAAAAGCTAATTATTTATCCAATCAAGCTAACAAAAACAGAAATTTCATAAATTGCACAAAAATAATTACTTGTATGCCCAGATTAGATAAAGCAACAAAAGATAGGATTAAAGAACTTGAATACGCAGAGCTTCAAGAGATTGTATTGAAATTGTCATCTAAAGAGAAATCTGTTTATGACTATGTTTTTGCAAACTACCTCGACAAGGAATTTGGCGAAAAAGAATTGTTTGAAGCAACAAAAGCGGATTTAGAAATCATTTTTTATAAAAATTACAAAGGATTCACGGAGGAATTACGCATGGCAAAGATGTTAAGTGCTTGCATTAAACGAGTTAATGAATTCTGTAAGATTTCAAAAAACAAGAATATGGAGGCAGACTTATTAATATACGTTCTCGATGTACCATTTTCGATGCCTTCGAGTATGTTTGGCACCTGTTTCACCCAATTTGATTCAAAAGTGGCCCTGATTGTAAAACGCTTAGTTACATTGGTGACAAAAAAACTTCATGAAGATTATCTGGCTGATTATAAAATCACTGTTAATGATTACCTCAATAAATTGCATAGCACTTCGAGCCATTTGGATTCTGTATATAATATGCCGAAAGCCATTATCTAAATGCGCTAAACCTCCTTAATAAACCGAACTAAGCTTTATTTATGCACAAAAAAGCTAAGGCTGCTGATTCACAACCAAATGCCATCCTAAAAGCTTAAAAGAAACAGCTTTCCTAAAAAACCACCACTAATTACTTCTATAATAAGCTGTTAATCATTAACTTAATTTAAATTGCTTTAACGTTTTTTAACGAGCTACGGCGTTGGTGCTTTATTATCTTTGCAACCCGTTAGCAAAACCTAATCCACATGATTCAAACAGATATCAGCGCATTAAATGAAAAAATTCAGCAGGAAAGTCAGTTCATCGACCTGATTACGCTGGAGATGAATAAAGTGATCATTGGTCAGAAATCTATGACCGAAAGATTACTTATCGGCCTGTTGGCCAACGGCCATATATTGCTCGAAGGCGTTCCAGGACTTGCCAAAACGCTGGCTATAAAATCGCTTGCCAATATTATTAAAGCCGATTTTAGCCGCATACAGTTTACACCTGATTTGTTGCCTGCCGACTTGATTGGC
>CAZOEV010000055.1:0-9641 GCA_964578915.1 uncultured Lentimicrobiaceae bacterium | reverse complement strand
ATATCACACAGCAGGTAAAGATCGTAATTTTGTTGCAAAACCGCCTTCTCAATAAAATTGGATTGTTGTCCAAAAACAAATTCAAGCCAGATTTTGCACACCAGCATTTCCGTATCTGTGAACAGTATTTTGTTTGCCTCAGCCAATTTACTTTTTTCAAGTGCCATCTGCCCACGGGCAATATGTTCAATATCCTGCGGCAAATATTTTTGGCCTTCAGCAGCCAAATAGCTTCGCGCAAACTCAGGCACCCAGCAGGTTTTGTAGTGCATAGCAAGGTTTTCTGCCAGCCACGATTTTCCAGTTGACTCAGGACCAGTAATGGCAATACGTTTAAGCATATTGTTGCGCTTGTTTTCGCCAGGCGAGATAGCCAGCCACAGCAATAATTAGGAAAACGGCAAACTGAAAACTAGTAAAAACCAAGCCTTTATAAAAATAAAGCGGCACAGAAATAATATCACCTACAATCCAGTAAATCCAGTTTTCAACTTTTTTAATCGCCATCAGCCACATGCCTACCATAAAAATTGCTGTGGTTAGCGCGTCGATATTTGGCACATTGCTATCGGTAAAGTTCATTAAAATATAACGCATCATAAAAAACAGCAAAACTGTTGCCAGCAGGCCTCCAATATTTTGGATTTTAGTAGCAAAAGAAACTGGCCGTTCCGCCTTTCCTTCGCGCGGATGCGTCCAATGATACCAGCCATAAACGCTCATAGCAAAATAAACGAAATTGATAAACATATCCGCGTAAAGCTTAGCGAAAAAGGTGATATACATATAAATCAATACACTAATAATTCCTGTGGGAAATACCAGAATATTAACTTTTTTGCTGTACCAAACGCTCAATAATCCAAAAATTACGGCGATAACCTCAACCAAAGTGGTTTGCTGAATATTCTGCAAAAACAGCTCAGCTATTTCACTTAGTTCCATCCACGTGATTTAGGTCGGCATTGATAACTTTCAGCACAAAAATACTATGTGGCAATTCAAACGATTTTTTAATTTCGGCGGTCAAAATGGCCATCACTTCATCGTAATCACCAAAAACTTGTGTACTCATTCCATTAGTTTTGGCAATAATATTTGTGTGCGTGTTCAACCTTCCAATAAAACCTTTGATAAATGGCACGTATTCCACGAGCAGCGGATAGTAGCTAATGTCAACTGATACTTTCATGTTATTCAAATTTTTAGGTTACTTCTTAATTTTAAAAAATGATTTAACTTAATTTTGTCGCCAGCGATCAGGTTAGAAATTTTACTTTTCAACAGTTCGCAAAGGCAAACAGTCATTTTTTATACGATTTATACAGGCGTATTAAACGCTCTTTTTGTACTTTTGACCTTCAAAATTACAGGTTTTTTGCTGTTAAACTACACATTGATTTTTAGCTTTCGGGCTAAGTTTCAATAAATCAAACACAAATGGAAAAAACATATATCTGGACAGGGAGTTTATTTGCGGGATTAGCCGTGATATTTGGAGCGCTTGGTGCGCATTGGTTACGCGAAAACATCAGCCAGGCTGATTTAATCAGCTTTGAAACGGGCGTGCGTTACCAAATTTTTCACGCCTTGGCGATACTTTTTCTGGCTGCCCTGCCTTCTCGGTTCAAAGGCAAACTTTGCCGTGCCTCCTATTACCTATTTACTTTTGGCATGATATTTTTCTCAGGATCAATTTATTTATTGTCCACTTCTGACCTTACAGGCATTAGCTTTTCGTGGCTTGGACCAGTTACACCAATTGGCGGCCTGCTGATGATTGGTGGCTGGCTCATGTTATTTATTAGCAGCGTACGCAGTTTTAAAGAAGTATAATTTTCTTTCCGCTCAAGCCTATTTACAAAACGCTTTAGTTTACTTAAAAAGAAGTCTGCGATTGGCATTTGTTGACTGGCTTTTAACAAAACTAATTAGTGCTCCAAGACCTTACCTATTATAAAATTTTTGTTGTATAATTGGTCATTGAAACGAACCAATGAAGCCAAATTAAGTTAGTTGATAATTAAGGTAACTTACATTTTATGCATCAAAAGACAATCGTAAAAAAACTGATCGTTTACTTCCTATTGCTCAATATTTTAACAGTGATTGTTATTGGCAGCTACTCCTATTTTCGCGCGAAAGATGCGCTTATGAAGCGTACTTTTGATCAGTTAACCTCCATCCGGATTGAGAAAAAATTTCGGATTGAACGCTTTTTTGCTGATAGAAAAATAGACATGGAACTTGTATCCCGATCAGAAGACGCTAAAAATTTGCTTACCTACCTTGATCACTACAAAGCTGGGAGGCACATAGATACCACTGAAATAAATAACGAGTACAACAGTTTTTTACGCAAACATTTTTTTAGCGGTAATTTTTATAAGCGGTTTTTTGTTGTGAGTGAAGCTGGTGAAGGGCTTATTTTTGGAGCCAGTGAGCACAATGAAGAATCTCTGCACTTCTTATCCATCGAAAAGCTCCCTTTTGGTCAACTGTGGATTAAACTCTCACAAACAGCGCATTTTCTTATCGAAGATTACCAGTTAGACGCCAAAACTAATCAACCGGCAATCTTTTTAGGAGCTGCAGTTTTTACGCCTGAGGGTGTACGCAGTGGCATCGTGATAACAGAGTTAAACATTGAAAGCATTAATGCTATCATGCTTGATAACAATCCTGAAAATGGACTTGGACAGACTGGCGAATCCTACCTGGCCGGTAGTGATTTCCTCATGCGAAGTAATTCCCGGTTTCAGGATGATGCACTATTTAAAACAGCAGTTAAAACAGCTGCCGTTAAAGCCGCATTGCAAGGAGAAACTGGCACGGCTGTTATTAATGATTACAGAAACATTACTGTGTTAAGCTCTTTTAGCAGGGTTGACATCCCCAATTTGAATTGGGCATTAGTCACTGAAATTGACGCACAGGAAGCATTAATCCCCATACGTTCGCTACGTAACAACATACTGTACTTAAGCATTCTAATGTCATTACTGCTTTTTGCTTTTGTTTATGTCATTGCTAAAAGAATTAGTTTGCCAATCGTAAAACTGAAACATGCTGCAGAGCAAATTACAACCGGAAAATATGATGTTTTGGTGGAGGATTACAAAAGCAATGATGAGATCAGCAGCCTGGTTTATGCATTCAATGAAATGTCCACAAAGATCAAAACCCAAACTGAAAAGCTCAACCATGAGAGGTCTATGCGCTTAAGTTCGATGATTGATGGACAGGAAATTGAGCGACAACGACTGGCACGCGAGCTGCACGATGGGTTAGGCCAGTCCATTTTGGCCATCAAGATGCGGCTTGAACGCGCTGCCACTGCATCTACTGAAAAAAACAAACAAATTATGGAAGAGGTTCAAATGCTTTTTGCTAATACGATACAAGAAATACGAAGCATTTCAAACAACCTCGTGCCGGCTGTACTAAATGAGCTGGGGTTGGCCGACGCATTGCAAAACCTTTGCAGGGAAGTAACAAAAAGTTCAGGCATAAAAATAGATTGTGAGGCAAATGCCCATTCCTTTAAAAACACAGATAAAATCAACACCTATTTATATAGAATTGCGCAAGAGGCTTTAAATAATTCCGTAAAGCATTCAAATGCAAGCCATGTAAACCTAAAGATTTACATATCCAATGAACAGGTTTTTATGAAAATCGAAGACAATGGAAAAGGTTTCAAATATGATTCTAACAGGAAATTCTGCGGAAATGGGCTGAATAATATAAAGGAAAGAGTACATTTGCTAAACGGCGAAATGCACATCGACACTGTTTTAGGAGAAGGTACAACATTAAACGTGATTGTTCCATACACCACTTAAAATGAAGACTATAAAAATTATTTTACTTGATGATCACCAAATGTTCAGAGATGGAGTCAAGGCGGTTTTATGCGATGAAGAGCAGGTGGAAGTTATCGGAGAACCCGGCCTGGGAAAAGAATTGTTTACACTACTTGAACGCGTAAAACCCGATTTACTAATCACTGATATTTCATTACCCGATATCTCCGGAATAGAAGTTGCTGCACGAGTTTCAGCTATGTATCCTGAAATTAAAATCCTGATATTGTCGATGCATACCAGCGAAGAGTTCATTGTGAGGGCTCTTGAAGCTGGCGCAAACGGATACCTTCCAAAAGATACCAGCATGAAAGAGCTATTGGATGCCATTTATACCATTTATGCCGGCGAGAATTACTTCAACAAAGACATTTCCAATACCATTCTGAAAAGCTTTACCAGCAAGTCGAAAACAACAGCTGCTGAAAACCGATATGAAAACCTGACCAAACGAGAAAAAGAAATCTTTGAACTGGTTGTCGATGGCCTGACAAATAAAGAAATCGCTGACAAGCTATTTATCAGCATCAGAACAGTCGATTCGCACAAAACCAATATCCTTCAGAAGCTGGAATTAAAATCAACTGTCGGGCTGGTAAAATATGCCTTAAAGCATAAGTTAGCCCAACTCGAATAATACTTACGAGCTCTCCGTAATAATTTGATTTCGAATAAAATTAATGGCTCAGACCGCTTATAAATAATTGGTTTCAAGCCTGCCTGATTAGTACAGTCAGGGAATATTTGCGAAGGCATAGCGAGCTATGGCTAGCAGATATGACGCAGAAAACAGTTGTTTATAAGTGGGAATTATTATGCTTCAAAAATTTGTATTGTATATCAGTCATTTAATGAAATCTGAGCTCTTTAATTTTATTCGAACTCAGGATACTAGGTAAAATTCCTATTTTTATTCAGCATAATTCCTATATCATTTTCAGTTCAATTACTGATTGTAGAACTGTGTCATGCTCAGTAGCTTTGCTGCTGTATAACAATGTTTAACGTTCAACTTTAGAGTTGCCAATGAAGTAGCTTACCTAAAATTGAACACAAACCAAAACCTAATCAAATGAATCAGAAAAACTTTTTCATGCTGGCAATAGGCTTTATGCTATTAGTTGTCAACACCTTGAGCGCACAAGAAGAGTCGCACTGGAGCGCTGGAGCCGACATGGCCAGCCGCTACATCTGGCGCGGCTTAAATGCTGGTGGATCTTCGCCGAGTATTCAACCGGCCATTGAGTACACTTTTGGATCAGAAAAGCATGCCTTTTCAGTTGGAACATGGGGAGCTTTCTCAACCAGTGGCACCCAAACAATGCAGGAAGTAGATCTTTATATCAGCTACACCCTGAACGAAACATTTAGTTTTATCCTGACTGATTATTTCTTGCCTAATGAAACCATTGGCCGCAATGACTATTTCAACTACAATAATGACTGGGCAAAAATTAACAGTGAAGAAAAAGCCCAAACAGGTCATGTTTTAGAGGCAGCCTTGCAATTTGACGGCACCGAAAAATTCCCTGTGCGTGTGCTCTTCGCGATGAACATTTGGGGCGCCGATGCAAGAAAATACAATGAAGTTGGTGGTGTGATGATAGCCGAAGACAAGATCGTAATGTCAAAATATGTTGAGTTGGGTTATTCTACCACTCTAAAAGACATGAATCTGGAAATTTTTACTGGAATAGCGCTTGACAATCCTGATACAAAAAAAGGAGAACCTACCGGATATTATCGTCAGGAATCAGCTGGCATTATTAACCTTGGCTTAACCCTTTCAAAAGAGATTCAGATTACCGATCGTTTCTCCTTACCGGTTTTCACGTCACTCATCCTGAATCCGGAAGCTGAGAATATTTTTATGGTCTTTGGTATTTCACTTTAGTTTAATTTAAAAAAATACGACTATGTTCGACAGTGGTTCAACAACATTTATGATCCTGTGCACCAGCCTAGTGATGCTGATGACACCAGGACTGGCATTTTTCTATGGTGGTTTGGCAAGCAAGAGAAATATCCTAGGGATAATGTTTCAAACCTTTGTTTCATTAGGTGTAACAACCATAATGTGGATTACAATTGGTTTTTCGCTTTGTTTCAGCGGCGGAGAAGGAGGCATTATTGGCAACCTCGATATGGCTTTTCTGAATGGAATTCCATTTGATCAGCCATTTGACAATGGCAAGTACCCGCTCTACATTTTTGTGGCTTACCAAATGATGTTTGCCATTATAACTCCAGCCCTCATCACTGGAGCATTCATCAACCGTGTAACTTTCAAAGCTTATTTGATCTTTTTAGTACTCTGGCAGCTATTTGTATATTATCCTTTCGTTCACATGGTTTGGGGCGGTGGATTACTTGCCGAATGGGGCGTACTTGATTTTGCCGGTGGAATTGTTGTGCATGCAACAGCTGGATTTGCAGCATTGGCTTCTGTTTTTTATGTGGGAAAACGCCGCGACACCAACTCACCGCCAAACAGCATTCCATTAGTAGCTATTGGTACTGGCTTACTTTGGTTTGGCTGGTATGGTTTTAATGCTGGCAGCGAACTGGATGTGGATGCCATTTCGACACTAGCTTTCTTAAACACGGATGTCGCAGCTTCCTTTGCAGCAATTACATGGCTTGTGATTGAATGGATCAAGGAAGGTCAGCCAAAATTTGTAGGATTACTTACAGGAGCTGTGGCAGGGCTTGCCACAATTACGCCTGCAGCTGGATTTGTTCCGCTATGGGCTGCCATGCTCATTGGTATTGCAGCTGGCGCAGTTTGCTTCTATGCCGTACAAATGAAAAATAAACTTGGCTGGGACGATGCACTTGATGTGTGGGGTGTGCATGGCATCGGCGGAGTACTTGGAACTATTCTATTGGGTGTTTTTGCCTATTCACATATCAACGGACAAAGCGGTCTGCTTGAAGGCAATACAGCTTTCTTCTTCAAAGAAGTAATTGCAGTTGTTGTTGCTTGTGTTTATGCCTTCTTGTTTACTTACCTTGTGTTGGTCATCATCAATCTGATCACCCCGGTAAAAGCATCAGAGCAAGAAGAAGAAATTGGTATCGACCAGTCGCTGCATGGCGAAAAAGCTTACGACGAAGGAGCTTTGTAAAAAACTCTTTCAATCCTATCTTAACCAATCACTGCCGGGTAAAACCGGCAGTTTTTTTTTAATCTTTTGTGAATAGTATTAAAAAAAATGTATGTTTGTCGCCTCTTGCAAAAATCACCTCAAGATTCTAGCAGATAATTTTATAAAACAACACAAAATTTCATAATCATGAACAAATTAGTAGCAGAGTTTATCGGAACATTTTGGCTTGTACTTGGAGGTTGCGGAAGTGCCGTTTTAGCAGCGGCCTATCCTGAGCTGGGTATTGGTTTCGCAGGCGTTTCGCTTGCTTTTGGTTTAACTGTATTGACGATGGTTTATGCAGTTGGGCATGTCTCAGGAGCACATTTTAACCCTGCTGTTTCTGTTGGGCTATGGATGGGAGGTCGTTTTGACAAAAAAGACCTTATTCCTTACATCCTGGCGCAAGTTACAGGTGCCGTTGCAGGTGCAGGAATTCTTTATCTCATTGCGAGCGGGAAAGAAGGATTTCAAATTGGCGGCTTTGCTGCAAACGGTTATGGCGAACATTCGCCGGGCGGCTATAATATGATTGCTGCATTGGTCACGGAAATTGTAATGACATTTATGTTTCTTATTATCATCCTTGGTGCGACGCACTCGAAAGCACCCAAAGGCTTTGCTGGAATTGCTATCGGACTGGCGCTCACTCTTATCCACCTAATTAGTATACCGGTAACAAACACTTCTGTAAATCCCGCAAGAAGTACAAGCCAAGCAATTTTTGCAGGTGACTGGGCTTTAAATCAACTATGGCTTTTCTGGCTGGCGCCTATTGTTGGAGCTGCGCTGGCAGGAATTGTTTACAAAATGATGTCTCCAGAGAAAAAATAAATAGCTAGTTCCTCTGCAGTGGTCTTCCAAATTATTAATCCAAAACTAAAGCCTAAATTACATGAATAAAATCATCAGCATCTTAGTTGTTTTCTTATGTGTATCAACTTTTCTCAAAGCACAGACTACCGGCCAGCTCACTGTAGCGACAACCACTAGTTCAGCCGGTGGAAATTACGCACCCAGAAACATCGTTGCTATTTGGGTTGAAGATGCTGAGGGAAATTTTGTTAAAACCTTGCTTGCCTATGCGCAGAGCAGACGCACACACCTAAATACTTGTCAGGCAAGCACAATCGATGCCGGAACAGAATACAATGTTGTTGATGCCATTACAGGATCGACTAGATCAAGTCATGGAACAAGGAATTGCACATGGAATGCAACCGATTACAATGGGAATACGATGGCAGACGGCACATACTCTGTTTGGATGGAGCTAACCGATAGAAACGGAACAGGAAATTTTTCTTCTTTTTCTTTTGAAAAAGGCCCTGATGTGGTAAATCTCACTCCAGCTGATATGCCAAGTTTTGCTTCCATCACCATTGATTGGCAACCTGATGGCGGGGTTAGCATTTCTGAATTCAGCAAGCCATCGCCACTCAAACTGTCGCCCAATCCCACATCAGGACAGCTAACTGTAGCAGGCGTTGAAGTTTTGCGCGTTAAAATATGTAATATGGCTGGTGAAGTGCTATTGGAAACAGTTCATTCTCAACTTGATATCAGTGCTTTGAGCAGTGGAATATATTTAGTGGTAGCAGAATCAGCAGCTGGTACTCATATCCAGAAAGTCGTGAAAAAATAGTCTTTGTTTAATTCAAAGCCTTTTCATCCTATTTTGATACACCACCTAAAAAAAGCTGCCCACTTCACAGCGGGCAGCTTTTTAACGATAAATTAGAAAATTGGTTTTAGGGTTATACTAAACCTTGAGCCAGCATAGCATCGGCTGTCTTCACAAAGCCACCGATATTGGCACCATTCATATAATTGATATAGCCATCTTCCTGCTTCCCGTATTTTACGCAAGTTTGATGAATATCTTTCATAATTTGATGCAGACGGGCATCTAATTCTTCTCTCGTCCATGACAAGCGCAATGAGTTTTGGCTCATCTCAAGTCCCGAAACAGCAACACCACCAGCATTGGCAGCTTTTCCTGGGCCGTATAGTATTTTGGCATTCAGGAATACTTCAAAAGCCTCAGGAGTTGTAGGCATATTGGCTCCTTCAGAAATAACATAGCAGCCATTTTTAACGAGCAGTTTAGCCTCTTCTTCGTTCACCTCATTTTGTGTTGCGCAAGGCATTGCCACATCACACTTAATACTCCAAGGGCGTTCACCTTCGACATAAGTAGCGCCAAATCTCTCTGCGTATTCGCTGATACGGCCACGGCGGACGTTCTTCAGATTCATAACCCAGGCCAGTTTTTCGGCATCAATTCCATTGGCATCATAAATAAAACCATTTGAATCACTGAGTGTAACAACTTTACCGCCAAACAAGGTTACTTTTTCTGTTGCATATTGTGCCACATTTCCTGAGCCAGAGATAGCTACAATTTTACCTTTCAGACTTTCACCACGCGTTTTTAGCATTTCTTCAGCAAAATAAGTTGCGCCATAACCTGTGGCTTCCGGACGAATTAATGAGCCACCCCATTCAATACCCTTACCGGTTAACACACCTGTAAACTCATTGCGCAGGCGTTTGTATTGTCCGAAAAGGAAGCCAATCTCACGACCACCAACACCAATATCACCAGCAGGAACGTCGGTATTGG
>CAZOEV010000054.1:0-9674 GCA_964578915.1 uncultured Lentimicrobiaceae bacterium | reverse complement strand
TTTTTAATCAAAATTTATCCCACAATATAAGTATTTAGCTGGACACCTCAATAATGATTTATTATCAACGGTTTTTTTAGTTGATTATTTACGACCAAAATCTGCCGGAATTTCGCCCCAGCTTTTGGTTTCCCATTTCATAATTTGCACGCGAAAGTCGTTATTTTTGAGCCAGAACTCTGCCCGTTCAATCAGTTGAAAGAGCTCCTCTGTTTTAGCTGATCGAAATAATTTCGTCCGTGCTTTACCGGCTTTTACCCAGTTAATGGCATTTTGCGAGTCGCTATATATTGGATAATTAATTCGTTTTTTTTGTTGCCAAGCCAAGCAGTGCACAATAGCCAAAAACTCGCCTATATTGTTGGTTCCTTCTTCAAATACTTTGCTACGAAATAGCTCGGTACTGGTTTCCGTAAAAACACCTCTGTATTCCATCTTTCCTGGATTTCCGGAGCAGGCTGCATCCACAGCAATGGTGCGTCCGTCGGGCGGATTGCTTTTGTTACGGTTGCGCTCGATAGCACTGATGCGCTGGAGCTTTTCAGGGCCTAATTCCAAAGCATTTTCGGCTTCTTCGCGGGTTTTAAAGCTTTTGAAACGCGCGCCATCAACACCTTTTACCTGTTTTTCGCATTCATTCCAGCTGCTATAGATACCGGGCGTTAATCCACGCCACACCACATAAAATTTTGAGTTTTTTGCCACGGCGCAAAATTAGTGAATTGATTTGACAGCCCGTCATACACCGCTAAATTGAATGGAAAGTTTACTTTTGTTGATCAATAAAATATGACACCTTCATTAATTTTACTTGCTTTAACTTATCTGATTGCCCCGGCATTGATAATTTATGCTGCCCGGAAAATTGCTTTTCTGGATAAACTCGGAACTGTTCTTGTGGCCTATATTTTTGGGCTTTTGTTAGGTGGATTCAAGCTGATACCTGAAAATGCTGCTGCGATGCAAGATGTTATTATGAGCCTGAGTATTCCGTTGGCTATCCCCATGTTGCTTTTTACTTCCCGCCTACGCGAATGGAAAAAATTAGCCGGAAGCAGCATCAAATCTATGATTTTGGCGATGATAAGCGTGGTGGCTGTGGTTTCATTGGGATTTTACCTGTTCCAAAACACCAATCCCCAGCTCTGGAAAATCAGCGGATTGCTGGTTGGTGTTTATACTGGTGGCACACCCAACCTCGCTTCGCTCAAGCTGATGCTTGATGTGGACGAAAACACGTATTTGCTCACGCATTCTTATGATATGGTGCTTTCGGGTGTTTATTTATTATTTCTGCTTTTAGCGGGGAAGCGTGTTTTTTTGCTGTTTTTAAAGCCTTTTAAAACGACTGTCGAAAACCAAATGGATTCAAATATTACTAGCGATCCTTACCGCGAAATGCTTTCCAAGCCAAATCGCAAGGGCTTGTTGAAAATTTTAGGTGCTTCAGTACTGATTTTTGCTTTTGCCGGTGGTATGGGTCAGCTGGTGCCGCAATCGCTGATGATGGTTACGGTGATACTTTTGATTACTACGCTCGGTATGTTGGGTTCGGCGGTGCCTGCTCTGCGCAAAACGCCCTACAGCTTCGAACTGGGTATGTACTTGATTTTGGTTTTTAGTGTCACGGTTTCTTCCATGGTTAATATCAATGATATGATTCATGCCTCACCGCAATTGATTCTTTACATCACTTTGGTGGTTTTTGGTTCTCTACTGCTTCATGTTGTTTTAGCACGCATTTTTAAAATTGATGCTGATACTGTTCTTATCACTTCCACCGCTTTAATTTGTAGTCCGCCTTTTGTGCCGGTGGTGGCTGCTTCTATCCGAAACAAATCCCTAATTATTCCTGGTCTGAGTGTTGGAATCATTGGTTATGCAGTAGGCAATTATCTTGGGTTTATTGTTGCTGAAATTCTGCACTGGATTTAATAGCCCTGCCCTTTATAAGATGAAATAATTCGGAATTGTTAACTGTTCGATATCGAATAGTTCTGCACGATGCCGCACACTTTTATTAACACTAATGTAATTCATTTTGAGTTTGTCGTAGTTGTTAATAATCACAAAATGAATGCTTTAATTGCTGTGGCATTATTTGTGGTAACACTTGACATCGGCTTACAAAAGCCACAACACAACAACACTATGATGATTTCACTTAACAATATCCATAAAAGCTATGAAACTGGCAGCAATAAGCTGCATGTGCTCAAAGGAATTGATCTGAATGTAGAGGCTGGCGAAATGGTAGCCGTGATGGGATCTTCAGGTTCAGGCAAATCAACTTTACTCAACATTCTTGGCCTACTCGATATGCACGACCAAGGTGATTATTATCTTGATGGAAATCTGATTAAAAACATGAACGAAACCAAAGCTGCACAGTTGCGTAATAAGTTTTTGGGTTTTGTTTTTCAGTCGTTTAACCTGATTAGCTTTAAAAATGCCGTAGAAAATGTGGCTCTGCCACTCTATTATCAAGGCGTTTCCAGGCGCAGCCGAAATAAACTGGCCATGGAATATCTGGATCGGGTAGGGCTTTTGCCCTGGGCCGAACATCTGCCCAACGAATTATCGGGTGGACAAAAACAGCGCCTCGCCATTGCCCGCTCATTAATTGCAAAACCAAAAGTGATTTTGGCAGATGAACCAACTGGCGCGCTCGACAGCACAACTTCTTCGGAGGTAATGGATTTGTTTCAGGAAATAAATCAAAGTGGGATTACGCTGATTATTGTTACGCACGAAAATGATATCGCGCACAAAACACAGCGAATTATAAAGTTGCGCGATGGACTGATCGACACGGATCACAAAAATGGCCACACCAAACCGGTTTCCAAACCCATTTTAAGTCTTTAAAAAAACAGAAATATGTTCGACCTTGATAAATGGCAGGAGATTTTTAACACCATAGAAAAGAACAAGATGCGTACTTTTCTAACGGGCTTTTCTGTGGCCTGGGGTATCTTTATGCTGATTATTTTGCAGGGCGCAGGTGTTGGTTTGCAAAAAGGCGTTGAAAATGAATTTCGCTCCTCGGCTACCAACGCCATCTGGATTTGGAGCGGGCAAACCAGCAAAGCCTATAACGGCAATAACCCAGGACGTGAGATTAGCCTGAAAAATGACGACTACAGCTATTTGGGTTCGCAAATTAATGGCGTTGATAAAATTTCAGGACGCTATAATATTTGGTCAGGGAATACCATTTCTTATAAAAATGAATCAGGATCATACAGCATTCGTGGTATTCATCCTGATTACCAGCTGGTAGAACAACTCACTTTAGTTAAAGGCCGATTTTTAAACGAAAATGATCAGGCAGATAGCCGAAAAACAGTTTTAATAAGCAAACTCGTTGACGAAGCGCTGTTTAAAAATGAAGAAGAATCACTGGGCAAATACGTCAGCATCAACAAAATACCTTTTAGAGTGGTTGGAATCTTTGACGATGATGATGGCCGAGACGACAATATGCAAGTGGTTTATGTGGCTGTTTCAACGGCGCAGCAGGTTTTTGGCGGCGCGCATAACCTCAACGGAATTGTTGTTACAGTTGGCGATGCCACCGCTGAAGAGGCCACAATAATCGAAAATCAGATGAAGGCAAAAATGGCTTCACGACACCATTTTGATCCAACAGATGATCAGGCCTTGTTTTTTTGGAACAGCGTAGAAGAGTTTACCCGCTTTCGTAAATTATTTACCAGTATCAGCATGTTTATCTGGGTTATTGGCATCGGCACTATCATTGCCGGTGTGGTTGGCGTGAGCAATATTATGATGATCGTTGTAAAAGATCGCACCAAAGAAATCGGCATTCGCAAAGCACTTGGCGCCACGCCGGGCAGCATCGTGAGCCTTATTTTGCAGGAAGCCATTTTAATTACAGCCTTTGCCGGATATATTGGACTGGTGCTTGGTGTGGGCATCTTGGAACTTATTTCAGATCAAATTGACACGCCTTTTTTCAAGCAGCCCGAAGTCAATCTTTCAGTAGCTATCGGTGCTACGGTTTTACTGGTAATTGCAGGAGTGCTGGCCGGTTTTATTCCCGCCAAAAGAGCCGCTTCTATCAAACCTATTGACGCCCTGAGAGATGAATAACATAAACCTTATAAGCAGCAAAAACTATGTTTGACCGCGACAGATGGCAAGAGATATGGAGCAGCCTGGCAAAGAATAAAATCAGGACTTTTTTAACCGCTTTTGGTGTGTTCTGGGGTATTTTTATGCTGATGATTATGCTTGGCTCTGGCACCGGATTGGAAAACGGTGTTACAAATGGCATGGGGGATATAGCCACCAACAGCGTTTTTATGTGGACGCGCCCAACTACTGAACCATACAAAGGTCTTCCTAGAAACCGCCGCTTTAATTTTCGTAACGACGATATTAAGGCATTAACAGACAATATTGAAGAGCTCGACATCATTTCCCCGCGTCTGGAAGGCGGCGGACGGCGATCGGGAGATAATGTGGTTTACAAAAAAAATGCCGGTGCTTTTTCCATCTTTGGCGATTATCCTGAATGGAATTTGATTGATCCGGCAAATATTACAAAAGGCCGTTTCATCAATGATTTGGATATTGCAAATGCTAGAAAAGTAGCTGTGATTGGTAATCGCGTGTACGAGGTTTTGTTCGAGAAAGATGAGGACCCGCTGGGTAAATACATCAGAATAAATGGTGTGTATTTTCAGGTGGTGGGCGTTTTTAAGCCAAAAAACTCCAATATGAATTTTGGGGGCGACAAGGAACAAAGCATTCATTTGCCCTTTACAACTTTGCAGCAGGCGTATAATTACGGAAATATTGTAGGCTGGTTTGCCCTCACTTCCAAAGGAAAATTACCTGTAAGTATTGTGCAGGATAAAGCTACTAAGCTGCTCAAAGAACGCCATAAAGTTGCGCCCAACGACAACCGTGCAATTGGTTCCTTTAACCTGGATAAAGAATTTCGGCAGATGACCGGTTTGTTTACTGGAATTCGGGCATTGATATGGATTGTAGGTACCGGAACATTGCTTGCCGGCGTAATTGGAATCAGTAATATTATGCTGGTGATTGTGAAGGAACGCACCAAAGAAATTGGAATTATGCGCGCTTTGGGTGCTTCGCCGGCCAAGGTAATCACACAAATTGTAACCGAATCGGTGGTGCTTACTACCATCGCTGGCTATGCTGGTCTGGTTGCCGGCGTTTTCCTGATCGAGCTTATCAACAAAAACCTGCCGGATGCAGCTTCGCAGGATACCATGTTTTTAAATCCTAATATCGATTTTCAGGTGGCCATAACAGCCCTGTTAATCATTGTAGTTTCTGGCGTATTGGCGGGGCTTGTTCCGGCCAAAAGAGCGGTAAGCATCAAACCGATTGATGCATTAAGGTATGAATAATCAATTGAATAACACACTATAAATCAGTAATAAAATGAAGACATTTCTTAAAATTGCAGTAGCACTTATTGCCGTTGGCGTTTTTGCAGGAACCTTATTTTATCTCTACAAAAAATCGCAGGCAGAGCCCGTTAGCTTCGAAACATCTCAGGCTTATGTTACCGATATTATCAAAAAAACGGTAGCCACCGGCGCTGTTGTTCCGCGCAAAGAAATTGAAATTACACCCAAAGTTTCGGGTATTATCGATCAGATTTTTGTGGAGCCAGGCGATGTTGTTAAAAAAGACCAGCTTATCGCCAGGGTAAAAATTATTCCGGATATGATTAGCCTCAACAACGCAGAATCTCGCGTAAAAAGGGCGAAAATTCAATTGGAAGAAACACAAAAGAATTATAATCGTTACAAGGATCTTTTTGAGCAGCAGGTGATTCCGGAAGCGGAATTTTTAACCTACGATATTGCTTTTCGTAGTGCCCAAGAAGAGGTGGCCACCGCCGAAGATAATTTGCAGCTCATTCGCGAAGGCGCTACCAAACGGGCAGGCAATGTAACCAATACGCTTATCCGCTCAACCATCGACGGCATGGTGTTGGATGTACCTGTGGAGGAAGGAAATTCGGTGATTGAAAGCAACACCTTTAACAGTGGAACGGTGATTGCCACCATTGCCGACATGAGCGAAATGATTTTTGAAGGTAAAGTGGATGAGTCTGAAGTTGGGAAAATCAAGGAAGGTATGGCGCTTATTTTGACGATCGGAGCGATTGAAAACGAAAGCTTTGATGCTGTTTTAGAGCATATTGCGCCTAAAGGCGTGGAAGAAAATGGCGCGGTACAATTTGAAATTAGAGCCGCTGTAAATTTGAAAGAAAACCAGTTTATCCGCGCTGGATATAGTGCCAATGCAGATATTGTGCTCGAAAAAAGAGAACAGGTGCTGGCCATCAACGAAGGCTTACTGAAATTCGAAAATGATACCGCCTTCGTGGAAGTGGAGGTGTCGCCGCAAACTTTTGAAAAAAGGTATATAAAAACCGGTTTATCCGATGGTTTGGTGATTCAGGTGTTGGAAGGCGTCTCGGAAAGTGATAAAATAAAAGCCGCTGCTATGTAGCGCTTGTTGTGTGTTGTTTGAAATCCGCAGTATGGCTTATTTGGCCTGCTGCGGATTTTCTTTGACCAATAAAATTACCTGAAAGCCATTCCGGCTTAAACCTCTGAAAGAAAACTATCCAGGTTGTCAAATTTATGGTGATAATCGTCCATGGAGCGTTTGATTACTTCATGGGCTTCATCAATACCGTAAACGTGCGTAACTTCCACATTACTTTCTTTTCCCGGAAGGTCTTTGTAAGTGAGAAAATAATGTTTCAGCCTGTCGATTACTAAATCAGGAACATCATTAATGTCGCGGTAATGGCCATATACGGCATCATTATCTAATACAGCTACAATTTTATCGTCGGCTTCATTACCGTCAATCATGCGAAAACCGCCAATAGGCCTTGTTCGCACTAAAATATCGCCATGCGTGATGTCTTTTTCGGTGAGTACGCAAATATCAAGTGGATCGCGATCGCCTTTAATGTCGGTGCGACCAGTTTTTTCGTTACAAAACTCAGCAACACGGGTAGCGCAAAAAGTTTGTGGAACAAAGCCGTAAAGCGCTGGCACAACGTTGGAATATTTTTGCGGACGATCGATCCGTAAATAACCTGAAACCTTATCAACTTCGTATTTAACGGTGTCGGTTGGCACCATTTCGATAAAACAAATCACAACTTCAGGTGCATCAGGCCCAATTTCTACACCGTGCCAGGGATGCGATTTGTAGCGTAAACCCATCAATCTACCGATGGGATCCATTATTTTTGACATAAGCTTTTGCGTTGTTTAATTGTGCTGGGCAAAGGTATGATAAATAGCACTTGCGCAGGCCGCACCGCCTTAATAATCGGTCATTACTTTAATAAAAACCTTAGTGTCCGATGTTTATTTGTGCCGGAACAGAAACATGGCCTTGCACCATTTTCCATTGGTTTTGCTCGTTTTTATCGAGCACGCCGGAAAATCGAATGCCATCGAAGCTACGGGCAATGCTGTCATACATGAAATTATAGTTCATGTTTTTAATAAACCAGGCCGTGTTTCCGGTGCAATTAATACGGATAAACTGGTCGTTGGTCGAAATAAACACATCAGATATTTCATTGAACTGATTTTTGTAGGCATTGCGAATCTTTTCCCAGCCCATCAGTTTTTCGTGCGTATCGGTACCCAGCAAAATAATACTGTCGTTGGTGGCCCAGATATTCTCAATCATGGCAAAATCTTCATTTTCTAAAGCAATAGTATATCGCTCCAGAAGTTCTTCAATGTTGTTCATTTCTTCGCTGATAGACGGCTCTTTTGGGCAATTATTGCAGGAGCTTAGCAACAAAACCAGGCCTAAAATGGATAAAAACGCTTTCATAATACGGAGTTTTTGAGGTGTCAGAACATTAAATGGCCGCATGAAGGTACAATTTTTTTAATCGTAAGACTATTTTTTAGTTTAATTTAGAATGATTTTAATTAGAAAACTAGGGGTTTTAGTAGGAAAATGAATGTACAACAAACTGCTTTACAAAGAAATTCACAGAAAAGGCTTTCCTATTCAAGGATTCTTTCGTAAAATTGCACCCAATTTCTAACCTTGAATCAACCCGTATAAATGGCGACCCAAAAAGGAATTAAAAGTGGTAGTATTTCTATGCTTTTTATAGCGTTACTGCTCTTTGGTTTTACACATTTTAGTGCTGTTGCTCAAATAGATGACAGCCTTCCACAAATTCCTGAACAGGCTCAGGAAGAGATGGAACAAGCCGATTTGAATGCCGGTGAAATTATTATTGGTCACATTGTGGACGCGTATGAGTGGCATATTGCCGACTGGGGACATACCCATGTAAGCATTCCACTGCCGGTAATCTTGTATGATCAGGGTCAATGGCATTTTTTTATGTCATCAAAATTTCATCATGGAAAAGAAGCTTATAGAGGATTCGAAATTGCCACTGAAGGCATGAAGAAAGGCAAAATTGTGCGCAAAGATGCCAATGGTGAGTTGGTTCAACCAATTGATCTTTCGCTTACCAAAAATTCACTTGCCGTGCTGATGTACAGCTTAATCATCATTCTCCTATTTTTGAGTGTGGCTAAAGCCTATCGTAAGCGCGAACGCCATGCGCCCAAAGGCTTGCAGTCGGTGCTTGAGCCGCTAATCATTTTTATTCGCGATGAGGTGGCGCGTCCGTCTATCGGAAACAAACATTATGAGCGCTTTTTGCCTTATCTGCTCACGGTTTTCTTTTTTATCTTTTTTAATAACCTACTCGGTCTTATCCCGTTTTTCCCATTTGGTGCTAACGTAACCGGTAACCTCGCCGTAACTGCGGTTTTAGCCTTGTTTACTTTTAGTATCACCACGCTCAAAGGCAATAAAAACTATTATGCGCATATTTTTAACACACCGGGAGTGCCATGGTGGCTCAAACTCCCGATTCCATTAATGCCTATTATTGAGCTGGTTGGTGTGTTTACAAAACCTTTTGTGCTTATGGTGCGTTTGTTTGCAAACATCACCGCAGGGCACATTATCATCCTCGGCTTTATCAGTCTGATTTTTGTTTTTGGCCAAGCAAGTGCTTATGCAGGTTATGGCATGTCAATAATTTCCATTGCCATGTCGATCTTTATAAACTTCCTTGAACTGCTGGTCGCCTTTATTCAGGCGTATGTATTTACTTTGCTCTCAGCCATTTATTTTGGAATGGCAGTAGAAGAACATCACTAATAACCCTATTATTAACCATTAATATTTTTTATTATGAATTTATTAACTATTTTGCTACAAGCAGCAACCGATTTGACTCCAATTGCAAAAATGGCAGCCGGTTTGGCCGCCAGTATTGCTACCATCGGTGCAAGTATGGGAATCGGCCAAATTGGTCGTAGCGCACTTGAGTCAATTGCACGCCAGCCCGAAGCAGCCGGCGACATCCGTTCAAACATGATCGTGTCGGCCGCGCTTATTGAAGGTGTTGCCTTCTTTGCTATCGTGGTTTGTTTGCTTATTGTTTTCTTGTAGCAGTTAATTGCTTTCCTGACATTGCAACGGTTGGTTGCAATGTCAGGCTTTTTTAGTTTTTTACAATCAATGAAATAAACTATGGAACTAGTAAATCCCGGGTTAGGACTTATATTTTGGATGACGCTGGCTTT
>CAZOEV010000053.1:0-9774 GCA_964578915.1 uncultured Lentimicrobiaceae bacterium | reverse complement strand
TTTCAATATAAGCTTGCATTATAATACTTGTTGTAGGATTATTCATGATTGTTTTGATTTTGAGCTGCAAAGTTATAAAATTGTAACCAAATGAGGAATGGCCTAAATGAGAACCAGTGACCTAATTTATAAGGTGTAAAAAAAACAAAAAGCCTTTCGGTGATTTCTACCGCCGAAAAGCTTTTTGGCTAAAGAATTTCAAAATCATTTACCTATTCTGATATTGATCCTGATAATATTTCAGGTAATTTCCTGAACTCACTTCATCAAGCCATTGTTGATTTTCGATGTACCAGTCGATGGTTTTCCGGATGCCTTCCTCAAACTGCAAGGATGGCTCCCACTTAAGCTCGCGTTGAAGTTTTGTGGCATCAATGGCATAGCGCAAATCGTGTCCGGCACGGTCTTTCACGTAGGTGATCAGTTTCTCGGAAGTGCCAGTTTCGCGACCTAACTTTTCGTCCATAACCTGGCAAACCAACTTCACGATATCAATATTTTTCCATTCGTTGTGGCCACCAATATTATAAGTTTCGCCATCGTTGCCTTGATGGAAAATCACATCAATCGCACGGGCGTGATCCACCACATACAACCAGTCGCGCACATTGAGGCCTTCGCCATAAACCGGCAGCGGCTTGTTATTCCTTATATTATTGATAATGAGCGGAATCAATTTCTCCGGAAACTGATTAGGCCCGTAATTATTAGAGCAATTTGAAATTACGATCGGCATTTTGTAGGTGTCGTGATAAGCGCGAACGAGGTGATCGCTGCTGGCTTTGGAGGCGGAATACGGACTGTGCGGATCGTAAGGTGTGTCTTCGGTAAAAAACCCCGTATCGCCCAGTGAACCATAGACTTCATCTGTTGAAACATGGTAAAAAAGTTTGCCTGCGAAATCGTTCTTCCATTGGTGACGAGCAGCATTCAATAAATTTACCGTTCCCACAATATTAGCCATGATAAACTCCATCGGATTTGAGATGGAACGGTCCACATGCGACTCGGCAGCGAGGTGAATCACCTGATCAAAATCATATTCTTCAAACAGGCTGATCATTTTTTCGCCATCCACGATATCGGCTTTTATAAAATGATAATTGGGTGCTTTTTCAATATCGGTAAGGTTGGCTAGATTGCCCGCATAGGTAAGTTTATCCAAGTTAAATATTTGACAATCAGGATAATTATTTACAAAAAGTCTAACAACATGCGAACCAATAAAACCGGCACCTCCGGTAATTAAAATCTTTTTCATCTGTTTAATTTTATAGTTTTCTACTTCTTATTGCGGTAATATTGTTCCCATTTCCAGGCCGAAGCGGTCATTTGATCGAGACTGCGCTTGGCTTTCCAGCCGAGTTCTTTATGCGACCATTCAGGATTAGCCCACACCTTCTCTATATCGCCGGCACGACGGTCAACGATTTTATAATTGAGTTTTTCGCCGCTCACTTTTTCAAAAGACTTGATAACTTCAAGCACAGAATAGCCATTTCCGGTGCCGAGATTAAATACTTCAAAAGCATTTTTCATCTTCTTTTCAATCATGCGTTTCACGGCAACAACGTGGGCCTCAGCCAAATCCACCACATGAATATAATCGCGAATGGCCGTGCCATCGGGTGTGTTATAATCTTCGCCAAAAACGCTGAGTTGTTTGCGCAAACCGATGGCAGTTTGGGTGATAAAAGGCACCAAATTGTTAGGAACGCCTAGCGGAAGTTCGCCAATTTTGGCTGTTTCGTGTGCGCCAATCGGATTAAAATAGCGCAAGGCGATGGCGTTTATTTTAGCCGATTTGATGGTGTCTTTTAAAATTTCCTCTGAAATTTGCTTAGTATTTCCATAAGGCGATTCAGCTAATTTAATCGGTGCTTTTTCGGAAACCGGCAGTTCGTCGGGTTGACCATATACGGTGCAGGATGAAGAAAAAACCAGATTTTCAATTTGGTTTTCGGCCATTCCTTCCAGGATATTCATCAGCGAAACCAAGTTGTTGCGGTAATACATCAAAGGTTTTTCAACAGATTCGCCAACAGCTTTAAAGGCCGCAAAATGAATAACGCCCTGTATATCATTATTGCGTTTAAAAAAATCAGAAGTAAGTTTTTGATCAGCCAGGTCAAATTGCTCAAAAGCAGGTTTTTTGCCCGAAATATCAGCGATAGCATCCACAATCCAAGCTTGCGAATTGGAAAGATTATCTACAATAATCACTTCAAAGCCTTGATTTTGAAGCTCTACCACGGTATGCGAACCGATGTAGCCGGTTCCGCCAGTAACAAGTATTTTCATAAATTATAGTTTTTTCAAGCGTTCTAATTGATCTTTACACTTTAATATTTAAGACTTTATTTTTGAAACATTTCCGTTTTCAAGTCGATAGCTTTCCTTGCTCTCTGAGCAAACTGCTATTCCGCTATCATCAAATTTCAGACGTTGTCCAAATTCACTCATCCAGCCGATATGTTTGGCCGGATTGCCCACCACCAGCGCATAAGCTGGAACTTCTTTGGTAACCACTGCACCTGCACCAATAAACGCAAATTCGCCGATATTATTACCACAAACGATGGTTGCATTTGCGCCAATGGAAGCACCGAGTCCAACGATAGTTTTGGCATATTCCGCCTTGCGGTTAACAGCGCTTCGGGGATTGATCACATTGGTAAAAACCATCGACGGCCCAAGAAAGACGTCGTCTTCGCAAATCACGCCGGTGTATATGGAAACATTATTTTGAACCTTCACATTGCGCCCCAGTACCACGCCAGGAGAAACGACAACATTTTGTCCAAAATTACAGTTTTCTCCAATTTTACAATTAGACATGATATGTGTGAAATGCCAGATTTTTGTGCCCTTTCCGATCTCGCAACCTTCATCAATTATAGCTGTTTCGTGGGCAAAATAGTTGGTAGTTGAATCCATAGATTTGATTAAAAATTACTACTGAAGATGAATTGGTTTTAAGCCTGCAAGTTACAAGTAAAATCACAATTAGGCGAAAGTAAACGGAAAAGAAAGGGGAAAATTTTGATTTCGCAAGCCCAAGTGACTTCCCGAATAAAGAAAGCGGGCTTCGTATGCTTAAGTTTTACTATTTTTACGCTAACAATCACAAGCAAAAGAGCATGAAAAAAGTCAAGGATTTCCTGTTGATTTATTGGCAAAAAGCAAGCAACACCCGCTTTATGCTGTCAGGATTTCTATTTTTGCTAAGCTTTATTTTTGTGCAAACGGCATGGCCTCAAAGCTATTCGAAAGTTAATCAATTTAAGCCAAAAATTTATAAAGCCGGAAATCAAAATTGGGACATAAGTATTGACAATGAAGGCATTGTGTATTTCGCTAACAATTCTGGACTTTTAGTTGATGATGGCATAAAAAGCATGCTTTACCAAATTCCATCTAAGACTATTATTCGCTCTGTAAATGCCATTGGTGATCGAATTTATACTGGCTCATTTGAAGATTTTGGTTATTGGCAGAAAACCTCCGAAGGCCTTCAATATCAAAGCCTATCAGATTTATCTACCGAATTATCTTTTGCCAATCAGGAATTTTGGAAAATTATTACTCAATATAAAAAGGTATATTTCCAAAGCTTTGGAATGTTGTTGGTTTACGATGGAAATACACTGAAATCACTGAAACTTCCAGGTTCCATTCTTTTTTTATTGAATGCAGGAGAACGGCTTTTTGTGCAGCAAATTGAAGGTGGTATTTACGAAATTATTAATGATGAATTTCATTTAATTCCTGGAAGCGAAATATTTAAAGATACTGAAATTAAATCTATTATCCAACTTGATTACGAAATTCTGCTTGTTGGAACAAGCTCAAAAGGACTCTATAAATATGACGGAAATCAATTTGCCGAATGGCCAAATGAAATCAACGACCAACTGAAAAGTAGCACCCTAAATAACGGAATAAAACTCGGCAATAAATTCGTTTTTGGCACAATTTTACAAGGTGTGTTTATTTTGCGCGAAGATGGAAAACTAGAAAACCATCTCAATAGTCGTAATGCGCTTCAAAACAACACAATACTTGCGATAAAAGGCGATGACGCAGATAATTTATGGGTAGCCATGGACAAAGGCTACGATTTTATTTGGTTTAAATCGCCGATCGAAAACTATCATGAGCCTGATATAAATATTGGTGCCGTTTATGCTGCCGCACTTTTCAAGGATACCTTATATATAGGCACAAATCAGGGTGTTTTTTATTTTGAAATGACTGCCAATGGTCGTTTTTCAAATCAACAATTAATAGCTAACAGTCAAGGCCAGAGTTGGTTTATTAAAGAAATTGACAATAAATTATACTGTGGCCTCAACGAAGGCACTTACGCCATTAAAAACAAAAAATTAATTGAAGTAAGTGAAGTAAATGGCGGCTATAACCTTCAAAACTCAAATAGCGAAAAGTATAACTACTTGATTCAAAGCACTTATAACAAACTTGTTGTTTTTGATAAACAGGAAAGCTTTTGGGAAAAAGCTTTTCAAGTGGAAGGTTTTGACGCTCCGGCGCGTTTTTTGGAAACAGACCATTTGGGAAATTTATTGCTGGGGCACACCATCAAAGGCATTTTCCTTGCTAAGCCAACGCTCGATTTCAAACAAATACAGCAGGTAAAACGCCTTGGAAAAGCTGATGGATTGAACTTTAAGACCAACAGATTGTACCATGTTGACAAGCGCATTTTAATTCCTTCGGGCGATAGCATTTTTCAGTGGGATGCTGTTCATGAACAACTTATCTCATTTCCCGAGCTCAACAAAAACCTTAAAAGCTTCGCAGCTTCAAAGGCTATAATTCCTTCACTTGGACAAAAATATTGGTTTGTAAAAGCCTCCGAAATTGGCCTTTTTGAGGTCAGGTTTGGACAGGCCAAGTTACTCTACCGAATCATTCCCGATCTCTATAACCTCAACCTGATTGAAGACTACGAAAATATTGTATCACTAAATGATAGCCTCCATCTTTTTTGTCTTGAAAACGGCTTTTCTATTCTCAATATCAATCGGTTAAACCAACTTAACGAAAAACTCGTTCCCCCAAAAATAAAATTAGCCACATTTAAAAATATCAACGACAAACCCTTCGTGATAGACGATCTAAAGACTAAGAAACTGAAGATTAAGAACAGTTTCAACAGCCTTGAAATTAGTTTTACAAATACAGATCCTGTAGGTTTAAAAAAATATTTTCAATACAGATTAATTGGCCTTAACGACTACTGGAGCAGTTGGGAAAACACCTCAAGCGTGCAGTATTCTCGCCTGCCAGCCGGTAAATACAACTTCCAGCTTCGAACGTTGAGCGTGAAAGGAATTATTACGCCAGCGGCTGAACTCGCTTTCCAAATCAAACAACCCTTGTTTTTGACTGGATACGCTTTCGTTGGCGAAATCTTACTAATCTTGGCTTTCCTAGTTTTAATCAGGCTAAATTATAAACGCAGAAAATGGGGACAGCAGGAAAAGCTCCTCAAAGCTGAACGCGAAAAGCTTATTACAGAAAAAAATAGGACAGAAGCTGCTATGATCAAGCTTTCCAATGAAAAATTACAATCTGAAATATCGCATAAAAACATCGAACTGGCAAAAAATACCATGTCGATGATTCAAAAAAATGAACTACTGATTTCCATCAAAGAAGAAATTGATCTACTGAAAAAGGAACTCGGATACCGACTGCCTAATAAATACTACGACGCACTTATCAAGCTTATCGAAAGAGGAATCAATAGCGAAAACGACTGGGAAATGTTTGAGCACCTGTTCGACCAAGCACATGAAAACTTTTTTAAACGCCTAAAAACTAGCTACAACGACCTTACTTCCAGTGACCTCAGACTTTGTGCCTATTTGCGCCTCAACCTTTCGAGCAAAGAAATTGCGCCACTGCTAAATATCTCCGTTAGAGGTGTGGAAGAAAAACGCTACCGGATCAGAAAACGGTTGGGATTGTCATCAGATCAGGGTCTTTCTGAATTTATTATTAGCTTTTAGTCATCACTTAGGATATTCTTATTGACCAATAAGTAGCATATTTTCCAGGGTTTTATCGGTATATCATCCTAAAAGCCCAAAATTCCTTTTTTTCTTAAAAGTTATTTTATAAATTTTATAAAATAACTTTCCTTCTATTTAATTGATTAAATGTATTTTACGCATCAAATTAAAATACTGTTGAGGTATTGATGAGGTGTCATTTTTACAAAAAATTTGATAGTGGTAGTCAAGTTGATGTGATTTTTCCGCAATCGTTTGCATTCGGTATTAACTTTAACAAAAAAATTGCTGTGAGGATTAACGTCAATTTAAAATCTGTACTTGTGTTTAAATGTAAAAAATGTCTTCTAAGTAAAAGAATCATATTCGGGATGAGCTTTTTACTGTTGTTAGCCTCGTTTTCATGCGGAGGCAACCAGCAACAAATAAACAATTCTGCGGTTAAAGCACTTGATAAACAGGCTTTTCTTGATGATTTGAAACAGCGTACCTTCAATTATTTTTGGGAAGTGGTTGACTCTGCTACCTGGCAAAGTGACGATCGTTATCCCACACGACAATTCACAAGTATTGCCGCCACCGGATTTGCGCTTCCTGCTTATATTATAGGTGTCGAAAACAACTACATAAATCGCAAAGATGCAGTCCAGCGCACGCTTAAAACCCTGCAATGGCTCTGGAATGCGCCGATGGGAGCTGATCTGTCTGGAACGAGCGGTCACAAAGGATTTTACTATCACTTTTTAAATTACGGCGATGGCGCGCGCTTTAAAGATGTTGAGCTTTCATCTATTGACACCGGCTTATTGGTGGCTGGAATATTGGTTTCACAGTCTTATTTTGATGGTGAAAATGGTGATGAGCAAGCTATCCGACAGTTAGCCGACTCCCTGTTTTTAAGGGTTGAATGGGACTGGATGATGGAGGGACAACCCACAATGAGTATGGGCTGGAAGCCAGAAAGCGGTTTTTTGAATGCCCGTTGGGAAGGTTATAACGAAGCCATGATTTTACTCATTTTAGCAATGAGTTCTCCAACGCATCCAATTGAAGATAATTCTTGGAATGCCTGGACAGAGTCTTATGAATGGGTTGATTTTGAAGGCTTTGAACATCTCAATTTCGGGCCGCTATTTGGCCATCAATATTCACAGATGTTTATTGATTTAAGAGAAATACAGGACGACTTTATGAAAGAAAAACAAAGCAATTATTTTGAAAATTCGCGTAAAGCAACATTAAGCCAGCGCGCATATTGCATCCGTAATCCACTCGAATTCAAAGGTTATGGCAAAAATTTTTGGGGTTTAACCGCTTGCGATGGCCCTGGAAAAGGTATTCGCCCATGGAACGGGCAGCAAATCGAATTCAAAGCCTATAATGCTCGTGGTGCAGCTTTTAATTATCAGCAAGACGACGGCACCATTGCGCCCACGGCAGCAGGCGGCTCAATTCCATTTGCACCAGAAGAAACTACCGACGCGCTTTTTGAGATGTACAACCGCTTTGGCGAAAAACTTTATCGCGAATATGGATTTGCTGACGCGTTTAATTTGAGCGTGAGTGAGGAAGGCTGGTTTGCACCAGATTATATTGGGATAGATCAGGGAGCACTGCTTATTCAGCTGGAAAACCACAATTCAGAATTGATTTGGAAGATTTTAAAAAAGAATAAATACATCATTAAAGGACTAAAAAAAGCCGGTTTTACTAGTGGATGGCTTACGAATCAAACAGCATTAACAACTAAGAACCAAAATTAACCGTTATGAGAAACAACCTATTCTTTCATAAATTGCTGATTGCCGCCGTGCTGATCGTGCTTTCGGGTTTTCAGCTTTTGGGGCAAAGCCAAATCACCGGAACCGTTACGGCGAGCGACAATAAGGAAACGCTACCCGGTGTAAATATTATTGTGAAAGGCAGCTCTCGTGGCGCCACAACGGATATCGACGGGAAATATGTTCTAGACCTACTTCCCGGCGACGAAATCCTGCAATATTCTTTCACGGGTTATGAAATGTTTGAAACGGGAATTGCTGGCCGCAGCCAAATTGATGTTGAACTACAAGCTATTAGTGAGCTACTCGACGAAATTGTGGTAATAGGCTATGGCACAGTAAAAAAGAGCGATCTCACCGGCGCCGTGAGTTCCATCAAAGCAGAAGAAATCGCAAAAATAACCAGCATAAATCCTCAACAAGCACTTCAGGGAAAAGTAACCGGCGTGCATGTCACCAGTAATTCGGGAGCGCCTGGAGCCGGCGTTACCGTGCGGGTTCGTGGCATCGGCACCTTCAACAACTCCTCACCTATTTATGTAGTTGACGGCATGATTCTGGACGACATCTCATTCCTCAATTCCGCAGATATTGTATCCATGGAAGTGCTTAAAGACGCCTCAGCTACTGCTATTTACGGATCGCGCGGCGCTAATGGCGTAATTTTAGTTCAAACAAAAACCGCCGAAAAAGGCCAAACCCGAACCATCATCAACTTTAACGCAGAATATGGCATTCAGCACTTAGCCAAAAAAATTGATCTGCTTGATGGACGCCAGTTTGCAATCATTTCCAATGAGATAAGGCCCGGAACCTACAACAATATCGATGCTGTTCCGAATACTGACTGGCAGGATTTGATTTTTCAGACAGCGCCCATGCAAAACTACCAGCTTTCCATTTCTGGAGCCACCCCAAAAGCAGAATATTATATCAGCATGGGCTTTATGAATCAGGATGGTATCGTCCCAAAAAGCTCCTACCAGCGCATCAGCCTCAAGCTCAACAACACCTATCATGTAAATGACAAGGTAAGAATCGGTAATAATTTTACCATCACGCCTTTCAAGCAGCGCAACGCGCCTAATGTAACTTATCAGGCTTATCGCGCCCAACCGGTGCTCGAACCTTACTATCCCGATGGCAGTTTTGGCGTGGTTTATAACGTTGGAAATCCATTGGCTGATCTTGCGTATTCAAACGATTATCGCTCAGGCGTTCGCGGCGTGGGAAACCTCTTTTTGGAAGCTACTATCCTCAAAGATTTCATACTGAAATCAAGTTATGGCATTGATGCTTCCTTCCAAAAAGGTAAAAGCTTTACGCCGGCTTACACCATTTACAATCCCGATGGCACTGCTTCCCAACAAAATAATGATTTTAGTGATTTGTCAAAAAACAGCAGCGATAATTTTAGCTGGCTTTGGGAAAACACAATCAACTATAATAAAACGATCCAAAAGCATAATATCAATGCCGTTGGAGGTTTTACGATGCAGAAAATTCGTTCAGAGTTTTTCGGAATGTCAGGCCAGAACCTGATCCGCGATGCGGAAGATTTTTGGTATATCAATCCTTCCTACATCATCGATGAGACCAACAATATCAATATGTTGCAGAATATTTACAATGGTGTTGATGCCGGTCAGTATTACTCCATGATGTCCTTCTTATTCAGAGCTAACTACACTTTTGACAGCCGTTATATTGCTACCGTTACCTTCCGCAGGGATGGTTCTTCTAAGTTTAAGGATGATAATCGTTACTCTAATTTCCCCTCTTTTGCCTTGGGCTGGAATGCTATTAATGAAGACTTTATGAGCAACATTGATTTTATGTCAAACCTCAAAGTGAGAGCCAGTTGGGGTAAAATTGGGAATGACAAAATTGACTATTACGATCAATTTTCAATCGTTCAATCCGGCTTATTTGCTATTTTCGGCACTCCCGACTTG
>CAZOEV010000052.1:0-9810 GCA_964578915.1 uncultured Lentimicrobiaceae bacterium | reverse complement strand
AGAGATAATGTTTGTAGACGGCTCAATCTGAAACTCAAATAACTTTAAACACTCGTAAAAAATTGACTCAAAGAATTAAGAATTAATGTTGGTTAACCTGTCACGGATTGAGTTGTATTTAACCCCTGGATATACTTCATCAGCCACCTTGGCAAAGCTAATGGAATGGTAAATTTCTTCGATAACCCGATAGCTAGTCTCTCGGGTTGTTAATAAGCTGTACAGCAACAGTTTAAACATGGACACGCCATTAAGTTTTTTAACTTGGTAATCCACATTATATTCAAGGCTAAGACTGTTAAGTAAGTCTTCTGGGATGTAATTTAAAATTTGCTTGGCATTCATGCAGCAATATTACCCAGTATTGCAAACGCAATATGCTGTTATAGAATATTATATGAACAGGCTTGTGTTGAAAAATCAATCTTTCGAACACTAGTGATTTGCAATCCGTGTCTACAGAAAATCAAGATTTCAATTCAAGATTTTTTATTTCTCACTTAAATTTAGACAGTAAAAAAATATTCTTAAATATTTTCATGCAACACGAAAAATAATATATCTTTGTGATATTAAAATAATATCAATTTAAACCAATCATCATGGAAAAAGTAAAAAGCGCCAAATCAGGATATGTAATGGCGGTCGTAATATTTGTGATTTTGTTAGTCGGAGTGGCAGGCATTGCTTTAATGAAGTCGCCATTTTTTATCCTCGTTTTGCTTCTAGCAATAGTGCTTTCTATTGGATTCACGGTAGTAAATCCAAATAAGGCAGTTGTTATGACCTTGTTTGGAGCTTATAGCGGAACAATCAACACCAATGGATTTTTCTGGGTGAATCCATTTTTCGTGAAGCGCAAGATCTCACTCAGAGCCAGAAATTTCGATAGCGACCCAATCAAGGTGAATGATAAAATTGGTAATCCGATTATGATTGGTTTGGTCTTGGTTTGGAAGGTTTCCGACACTTATAAAGCTTCCTTTGCGGTTGATGAATTTCAGCATTTTGTTGTGGTACAAAGTGAAGCGGCCCTGCGCAAGTTGGCCGGAATTTATCCTTATGATGATTTTGAAGACCATGATGCTGAAATTACGCTACGATCGGGTGGTGAAGAGGTGAACCACGAACTGGAACGCGAAATAATTGAAAGACTTGATATTGCTGGAATTGAGGTTATTGAAGCGCGTATAAATTATATTGCTTATGCCCAGGAAATCGCACAGGCCATGCTCAAAAGGCAACAGGCAACAGCCATCGTAGCGGCGCGGTTTAAAATTGTGGAAGGTGCGGTGAGTATGGTTGACATGGCGCTTGAGCAACTTGCAGAGAAAAAAATTGTGGAGCTTGACGACGACAAAAAAGCAACGATGGTGAGCAATCTGTTGGTTGTGCTGTGCGGTGACAAAGAAGCTACACCAGTTGTAAATACAGGATCCTTGTATCAATAGTCTATGTCGAAAAAAAAGGCTTTTGCTTTACGTATTAACGAAGAGAAACTGGCGGCTGTTGAAAAATGGGCTGCAGATGAATTTCGTAGCACCAACGGGCAGCTTGAATGGATTATTGATAAAATGCTCCGTGAATCAGGCCGTCTTAAAAAACCGAAAACGGATAATCCAAAAGAATAGATATAGATGAATAATTTGAAATACCGCTGCCCTAAATGTGGAAACCGCTAGTTTGAAACAATCAAAATTTTCAGCTATTTTTTGACCTATTTACCTATTAACAGCAGGGATTTGCGCTTCGCCAATTGCCTGACCATTTCTGTAGAGCTGAACCTTTAATTGGTCTGCTTTACTGAGCTTTAACTTTTCTGTGTACACCGAACTGTTTTGGTCTGGCACTGAACCGTCGAGCGTATAAAAAATCTGAGCCTGTGGCACTTCGGTTATTAATTCGATGACTGTGTCAGAAACTTCAGATACAACAATATTAGTTTTCACCTGATCTACTGACCGGCTGTATTTTAGCCCCAGATCTTCATATCTCACGAAATGAGCAGGAAGTCGATCGTAAAAATTTTCCCAATCGCGTTTATTCGCAGGCGACCAAAGCACCTCTGAAAGTGCCGCCATCCGTGGAAGAATCATATAGGTAACACCATCATTATCAGTAATATATTCTGTCCATAAATTGGCCTGCGCACCTAAAATATGGTTGGCTTCTTTGGCATTGAGCTCTTCTGGTATTGGTTCAAAATCATAAACTTTAGAAAGCGGCGTAAACCCGCCAATTGCCAGTGGTTCCGTTGACGGATTTCCTTGATAATGATCGAAATAGCAATGACTTCCAGGAGTCATAATCACATCATGTCCCATTTGTGATGCAGCAATTCCACCTTCCATTCCTCGCCACGACATAACGGTAGCACCGGGCGCTAAACCGCCTTCCAGAATTTCGTCCCAGCCAATAATTTGACGGTCGTACTTCTCTAAGAATTTTGCCATTCGGGTAATAAAATAGCTTTGCAGCTGGGCTTCGTCCTCCAGTTTTTCTTCACGGATTCTTTTCTGGCAATCAGGGCAAGCTTTCCAACGCGTTTTGGGCGCTTCATCGCCACCGATATGAATGTATTTTCCGGGAAACATTTCAATAACTTCCGTCAAAACATTTTCCAGAAAAATAAAAGTGCTTTCGCGTGAGCAAAATATATCATCAAACACGCCCCATTCGCCTTGCACCGCATAAGGTCCTCCTGTGCAACCTAACTCTGGATAGGCTGCCAATGCTGCCATCGCATGACCGGGCATTTCAATTTCGGGAATAACAGTGATATATTTTGAGGCAGCATAATCTACGATTTCGCGCACTTCGTCTTGCGTATAAAAACCGCCGTATCGCTTGCCATCAAACTGTTTCGGTTCTTCCCATTGATGTCCGACTTTAGTTTCATTACGCCAGCCGCCAATTTCGGTCAGTTTTGGGTAAGCCTTGATTTCGATGCGCCAACCCTGATCATCGGTCAAGTGCCAATGAAAGTTATTGTATTTGTACATCGCAAGCAGGTCGATGTATTGTTTGATAAATTCAACTGGAAAAAAATGCCGGCTCACATCCAAATGCATGCCGCGATAGGCAAAGCGGGCTTTATCGTTGATATTCACCATAGTGATTTCCCATTCAGACTGCTTTTCTTTGGCTTCAAAAAATGCGACAGGAAAAAGCTGATACAAACTTTGAATGCCATAGAAAACACCGTGGGATTCATTGGCTTGAATACTGAGAAGCTGACCATTTGTATTGTGAATGCGATAGCCTTCATCGCCAAAAGTGCTGTCATTCAGGTTTATGGCCAGAAAAATATCGTTTTCAAGCGATTCAGCCAGGCTATAGGGCATTACTTCCGGACGAAAATCGCTTTTCGAGCTGATAAATGCTGCCAGTTGCTCGCCCATCAGCCGCAGGGCAGGATTTGGATCTTCGTAAATAATTCGTGTTTGTTTGTTGATTAACAGCTTGTTTCTGCTAACAAAAACGGATTCCGGTCTGGGAATAATAGTGATGTCTTCGGGTTTGGATTGCTTGCAAGATGTTATCGAAATCAGGCTAAACAGCAAAGCGAAAATCAGGGTGTAACTATTTTTCATCCCAAGTACTTTTAACGGAGTTTGTATTATATAAGGTGTTGCTTCCATCCTGATGCAGCGCATATTGAAAGCCTGGTCTGTAGGAATAAGCGCCCGTTTCGCCGGCTTTATTTAGTGCAATATAGCCGATTTGAAAATGTGGGTGCAGTTTCACTTTTGCAATAATTCGATTAACAGCTTGTTCGCAGGCTTGTTGCGGTGAATAGCCTTGTCGCATCAGCTCTACAATTAAAAAACTGCCCAAGGTTTTCATCACGGCTTCGCCTTCGCCTGTGGCTGTTGCGCCCCCAATTTCATTGTCAACAAACAATCCTGCGCCAATAATGGGCGAGTCGCCAACTCTTCCGGGATGTTTAAAAGCCATTCCGCTTGTGGTGTAGGCGCCGGCAATATCGCCGTTTTTGTCGATCGCTAACAATCCGATTGTATCGTGGTTTTCCCAGTTGGCCTGAGGCGCGTAGGTTTTGCCACTGGCTTTCCATTCCTCATATTTTTTGCTGGCATTTTCTGTCAGCAAATTAGTGTGCTCAAATCCCTGATCTATGGCAAATTTGTAGGCACCATCGCCGACTAACATCAGGTGAGGCGTTTTCTCCATGACTTTTCTTGCCACAGAAATGGGGTGCAAAATATTTTTCAAGTAAGCCACAGCGCCGGCATTCCCATCTGGTCCCATAATGCAAGCGTCCAGTGTAACCTCGCCAGCAGCATCAGGCAAGCCGCCATAACCCACACTTTCAATCAATGGATCGGCTTCGGGAACGTGAACACCCTGTTCCACAGCATCTAACACGCTGCCGTTAGCTTCTAAAATATCCATCGCAGCTTGATTAGCTGGAATTCCATGAGACCAAGTAGAAAGCACAACAGGCAAGTCAACAGCTGGTTTCGCAGTTGCAATTTGAGCAGCCATCAAATTGTTGGCAAAACCATATTTGCAGCCCAAACCAGCTGCCATTCCTCCAATAAAAGTTTGAACGATAAATTTTCTTCTGCCCGATTTATTCTTCTGCATAATTTGGTTTTTGAAACGTGCTGATTTAAAACAGTATGTTTAGCTTTGGACTGATTCTCAATTTTTGTCGAAATTAGAAAAAATACCCTTTTTGTCGTCCTTAACCGCTTTAAATTATTGGAAAAATTGCAAATAGAAAAAAATTGAGAGGAAAAAATATAAATTTACCTAAGAGCTGTCCTACTTTTTCGGATAAATCCAACTATTTTTCTAATTTTGTTTCCTTTGGCGGTAGTTAAGAAACTGTGCGTTATCTGAGCCGCCATTAAACGATTTAACATAACCACAACCTCATGGAAAAACAGACCTCTAATCAAGCCTTTTTGGGCATTTCAGTATTTGGTGCCATTTTCTTTATTTTCGGATTTGCTACCACGTTTATTGTAACACTGAGTGCGCCTGTCAAAGAAATTTTCAGTTTATCAGAATTTGAAGCACAGCTTTTATCTTCTGCCTTTTTTATCGCCTACCCTTTGATGTCAATTCCTACCGGTCGTTTGATAGACAGAATAGGGTATAAATGGACTGTTATTGCGGGTTTGGTTTTGATGGCGCTAGGAAGTTTTATTTATGTGCCGGCAGCGCGCATTCCTTCTTTCCCGATTTTTTTGGTTGCAACATTTGTTTTGGCTACTGGCGTTGTGTTTTTGCAAGTTGCTGCAAATCCTTATGTTACAGCAATTGGATCGCCAAATACCGCATCGAGTCGCTTAAATTTTACACAAGCGCTCAATTCTATTGCAACCATGATTGCACCTTGGCTTATCTCTATCGCTATTTTCAAGGGACTTCAGTTTCCAGCAGATGCAGCAATAGCAGCCGAACGAGTCCCATTGCCTTTTATAATAATGGGTGTTGCTGTTTTGTTAGTGGCGATTATCATTTTTACTATCAAATTGCCTAGCCTCAAGTCAGAGAAAAAAGAGAAAAAGAGTATTTTCAAATATCCACATGTGGTGCTTGGCGGTATTGCGATTTTTATGTACGTGGGTGCAGAGGTTGGCAACGCCGGACTTATCGTCAATTATTTAAAACTTAACCTCGGCATGGAGGCGGAAATGGCTTCAACTTATGCAGCTATTTATTGGGGCGGCGCCATGGTAGGCAGGTTCTTTGGTTCGTTTATGTTCTCGGATATGAAAACTTCCAAAAAATTCACCTTTGCCTTGCCAGTATTGATTTTGGCATTGGTTTCAGGTGCTTTTGTTACGGACTGGAGCTGGAATATCGGCCTGATATTTATGGGAATCGCCGCTGTTAACTTTATCATTATGCAGTTTGGCCGTGGCAACGCTGCCCGAACTTTAGCAACTTTTGCCTTATTTGCAGCTATTCTTGATATTGCTACCACTTTTACCACTGGAAATATCGCCCTCTGGACAATCATTTCTATTGGATTATTCAACTCTATCATGTTCCCGAATATTTTCTCACTGGCTGTGAAAGACCTTGACAATGCGGAGCTTAGCGGTGCATCTGGTTTAATAAATGCGCTTATTTTGGGTGGTGCTATTTTGCCTCCGCTGATGGGCGCAATCGCTGATACAGCAGGTTATACCTACGCTTTTCTCGTTCCCGCGGTCAGTTATTTGTTTATCTTTTATTATGCGGTGAGTGGGTCTAAAATCAGGCGGAAGCTGGAACATATAATTGAAAAGTAAAGCAGTTTTTTTTAATGAAATTGTTTAAATTGCAATAAATCAAATCATTAAACATAGCATGATTTATGAAAAATGTTTCTATAGGTATTGATGTTGGTGGAACGAATACAGTTATTGGCGTTGTTGACAGGGATGGTAAAGTACTTGTAAAAGACAGTATTAAAACACCCGCTCATGGCAATATCAGTCAGTTTATTGATGATATCACCAAATCTGTGCGCGATTTAGTGAATGCGGTAGTTGCACTCAATCCAAAAATTGAAATTCTTGGACTTGGAATCGGTGCGCCTAACGCCAATTATTATACTGGTAATATTGAGCATGCGCCAAATCTTTCGTTTAAAGGTGTGGTGCCAATGGTAAAATTGCTGGAAGAAAATTTCCCGGAAATGAAAGCCATCGCCATCACCAATGATGCCAATGCTGCTGCTATCGGCGAGATGATTTATGGCGGTGCAAAAGGGATGAAAAACTTTGTGATTTATACCCTTGGTACAGGCGTAGGCAGCGGAATTGTAGTAAATAGTGATTTGGTTTATGGCCATGATGGTTTTGCCGGCGAATGCGGTCATACAGTTATAATTCCCGATGGTCGCCAATGCGGATGCGGAGGAAAAGGACATTTGGAAGCCTATTGCTCAGCACCGGGAATGAAACGAACCGCTTTTGAACTCTTGGCTAAGTATAACGCCACAAATAGCTTAATTGCTGATAAATGCTATAATGAATTGGATTCAAAAATGATTTTTGATGCTGCTGAAAAAGGTGATAAAGTAGCGCTGGAAGTTTTTGAACTAACCGGAAAATGGCTTGGGATTGGGCTTGCCAACACGGTGCATCACCTCAGTCCTGAAGCAATCTTTCTATTTGGTGGACCAACCGCTGCCGGAAGTTATATTTTCAGGCCTACAATCGATAGCATGGAAGAACACTTATTACCTATTTTCAAAAACAGGGTCAAAGTGTTGCCTTCTCAACTAAAATTAGGTGATGCAGCCATTGTTGGTGCCAGTGCTTTGGTATACAAAGAATTAGATAAAATCTTAGGATAGTAAATTCGATTTAGCAAAGGTGTAATCTTAGCTAAAAATAGCGCGATTCATTGGATTTTTGTATTTTCACGCATTAACTAATTTTACGCACCATGAAATCCTTAGCTTTATTATTGAATTTTTTCATTTTTTTTAGTCTCGGTTGTACAGCCTCTAATGTGGATGAAACTATTGGTGGAGGCCAAACCCACACGCTTAAAATGGAAATTTTGGCTGAAGGGCTAGTAAATCCTTGGAGCATTGCATTTTTGCCTGATGGCCGCTTGCTAATAACTGAAAGACCCGGAAATCTGAGAATTTTTGCTGACGGCAATCTCAGCGATCCAGTTCAGGGTTTGCCCCCAATATGGGTAAATGGCCAAGGCGGTTTGCTTGAAGTAGCATTGCATCCAGATTTTGATCAAAATGGATGGATTTACTTGGCCTACGCTTCTTCCGATGATGGACAAAATGGAAATACAGCAATCGGGCGAGGCCGTTTGCAAGGAAACAAGCTGGTTGATTTCGAACGAATCTTTAGAGGAAATCCACTCACCAGCTTGAGCTATCATTTTGGTTGCCGCATCGTTTTTGATGATCAAAACCGGCTCTATTTTCCCATTGGCGACCGCGGTGAGATGCACAACGCACAAAAACTTAACTTCCACAATGGCAAACTGATGCGCATCCATGACGATGGAAGTGTTCCGGCTGATAATCCTTTTGTTGGTCAGGCTGAGGCTATGCCAGAAATTTATAATTATGGCCACCGGAATATCCAGGGAATGGCTATTCATCCGGAAACCAAACAGATATGGACACACGAACACGGCCCAAAAGGCGGCGACGAAATAAATATTGAAAAGCCCGGTGCCAATTATGGCTGGCCAATCGTTAGTTTTGGTATCAATTACGACGGATCAATTCTTACACCGGATACCACACTTCCTGGCATTACCAATCCTATTCATTACTGGGTGCCATCAATCGCGCCATGCGGAATGTGCTTTGTAACCAGCGACAAATACCCAAACTGGCGCAATAACCTGCTCGTTACTTCATTGGCCGGCCAACATATTCAACGCCTGGTTTTTGAAGGCGAGAATGTTGTTGAAATGGAGAAGCTATTCCAGGATTATTCCCGCTTCCGGGATATTCGGCAAGGACCTGATGGTTTTTTATATGTACTCACCGAAGGGCCTGGAAGACTTATAAAGTTGGTACCGCAAGAGTAGAACGCGTTTATTTTAAGCCCACAGGTTTCAAAACCGTTGCTGTTCTATTGGTGTTATAGATTTTCATAAACGCCTTTCCATCACGTGAATAGCTTGGGTAATGCTGTTTTAGATTCATCCTTTCATAACCGCCAAAACGCGTGTCATCTGTTGATAGCAGAATTTCGTAATCACCAGTTTCCCGCAATGGAATTTCAAAATCTGGGATAGAATCACTTGGATGCCAATTGAATACAAAAATCAGGTGATTTCTTTCAAAAATCACAGTTTTGCGGGCTTCGTCGGCCAAAAGCAGCCAGGGAGGCATGGATTGCATGATATTTTGCTGTTTTACAAGCGCAATCATAGCTTGATCAAAATCCGACAGCCAATGGTATTTAAGGTAGTCTTTCTCAATAAGCGACCATTGCCTGCGGGCATGCTTATAGCTCCAGTTATTGCCTTCGCGCGGAAAATCAATCCATTCGGGATGCCCAAATTCATTGCCCATAAAATTGAGCCAGCTCTCGCCGCCAAGCGAAATGGTAAAAAGTCGAATCATTTTATGTAAAGCAATGCCGCGATCTACAACCAAACTTTCGGTAGATTTGGCCATCTTATAATACATATCCTTGTCCATCAGCCTGAAAGCGATGGTTTTGTCGCCCACCAAAGCCTGGTCATGCGATTCAGCATAAGCAATCGTTTTAATGTCGAAATGACGATCGGTCATGGTGTTATACATTTCATTAATGTTCCATTGCTCATCTGCCTGATCTTTTAGTAGTTTTATCCAAAAATCAGGCAAACCCATTCCCAAACGGTAGTCGAAGCCAATACCGCCATCTTCAATTGGCTCGCAAAGTCCGGGCATACCGCTCACGTCTTCGGCGATGGAAATAGTTTTCTTACGGATATCGTGCATCAGTTTATTGGCCAGCTGAAGGTAGGTAATGGCATCAAATTCAGGGCCTTCGGTGAAGAATTTCTCAGGGCTGTCGAAAGTAACGCCCATGCCGTGATGAAAATAGAGCATGGAAGTCACGCCATCAAAGCGGAAGCCGTCAAACTGAAATTCCTCAAGCCAATAGCGCAGATTGGACAACAAAAACTGCAAAATTTCATCTTTTCCATAATTAAAAAGTTTTGAATCCCATTGTGGATGATTGCCGCGCTCGCCATGATGCGTGTATTGGTAGTCGGTTCCGTCAAAAAGATTTAGCCCCTCGCGTGTGTTCTTAACCGTGTGAGAATGAACAATATCCATAATCACGACTAGGCCGGCTTTATGAGCAG
>CAZOEV010000051.1:0-9857 GCA_964578915.1 uncultured Lentimicrobiaceae bacterium | reverse complement strand
TACGGAATAAGTATGCCGAAGATTATCTTGCAATATGTATTAAAAGGCCGTTCAGATCTGGCCAAAGCCGTAATAAAATCAGTTTGGTGGAATTTGAAAAACCCTACAGAAACAGAAAAACAAACGAATGAATAATAACCTGAGTCTTGTATTGAGCATCTTTGAAATACTCGCATTTAGCTATTTGGCTTTTGCTGTGCTGTATATTTTAATATTTGGTTTTGCGTCGCTTTTGAAACAAAAAGTCAAAGCACCGCAGATAGACAAGATGCGAAAGTTTGCGGTTATGATACCCGGCTACAAAGAAGATATGGTAATTGTTGATGTAGCTAAAGACGCACTAGAACAAGATTACCCATCTGATTTATACGAGGTTATCGTTATTGCTGACTCCTTTAAACCGGAAACACTCGCCGAATTACTTAAGCTCCCTATTCGCGTGGAAGTAGTTGTTTTTGAGGTAAGTAAAAAATCTAAGGCGCTCAATAAATGTATGGAAGCTATTGGCGATAATTACGATGTGGCCATGATTTTAGATGCAGATAATTTGATGGAACATGATGTGCTTCGGAAAATAAATGATGCTTTCAATCGCGGATTTTTGGCTGTACAAGGACATAGAATGGCCAAAAACACCAACACCAGTTTCGCAATTTTAGATGCCATAAGCGAAGAAATTAACAATACAATTTTCAGGAAAGGACACCGGATTTTAGGGCTTTCATCGGCATTGATTGGTTCGGGAATGGCGATTGACTACCCAATCTATAAAACAATGATGGCCGAAATTGATTCAGTAGGCGAAGATAAAGAGTTGGAAATGCGCTTACTAAGAAGTGGCCATACTATTGAATACGTGGAAGATGCGCATGTTTATGATGAAAAAACCTCCAAATCAGATGTTTTTGTAAACCAAAGGCGAAGATGGATAGCTGCACAGCTACTACATTTTCAGGCATACTTTTTTCCGGGCTTATGGAATTTATTAAAAACTGGAAATTTCGACTTTTTCGATAAAGTGCTGCAAATGGTTCAACCTCCACGTATCCTATTAAGCGGCGTTTTATTCCTCTTAAGCTTGAGTTCAGGAATCATTTACTTTTTTGAGCTAAGTGTTATAAGTCAATGGTTTAGCCTCGGTTTCTATTACTGGATAAGCTTGCTAATTCTTACTGCCATCACACTTATGATAGCTGTACCACGCCATTTTTACAACAAAAAAACTTTTAAAGCATTGCTTTCGCTTCCCTTAGGCTTTTTTCTAATGATTTTAAGCTTTTTAAAGATTAGAGGTGCCGGAAGTAAATTTATTCATACAACACATTCACACACCGATAATATTAAAAAGAAATCACCCAAAAAGTAAGTGATATAATGGCAATAGATTTTCCATTAGTTTCCATAATAACAGTGAATTACAATCAAGCCGATGTGAGTTGTGCCTTGTTGGAATCGCTGAACAAAATTACTTACCCCAATATTGAAGTCATTGTTATCGACAACGCCTCCCCTGACGATGACCCATCGGTGATCAAAGAAAAGTATCCTAATGTGGTTTTTATACAAAACCCTATAAATTATGGTTTTGCAGCTGGGAACAATTTTGGTCTGATGCGGGCCAGAGGAGAATATGTTCTTTTGCTAAATAATGATATTGAAGTTGATGCTGGTTTTTTAGAGCCACTCGTAAGCAAGCTGCAAAACAATCCTAAAATTGGAGCTGTAAGTCCTAAAATTAAATTTTACTATCAGCCTGACACCTTACAATACGCTGGTTACACACCATTTAATATTGTAACCATGCGCAATACAGCTATTGGATATTGGCAAAAAGATATCGGCCAGTTCAACAGCGACCGCGAAACAGCTTATGCGCACGGAGCCGCCATGCTGGTTCCAATGAAAGTTGTTAAAGATGTTGGTTTGATGTCTTATATTTTCTTTCTTTATTATGAAGAAGCTGATTGGTGTGCACGTATAAAAGCAGCTGGATATCAGATTTGGTTTGTGCACAACAGCCAGGTATTACACAAAGAATCTGTTAGTACAGGAAGGTTGAGCGCGCTAAAAATCTACTATCAAAACAGAAATCGAATTGTTTTTTTGCGTCGAAATGTTTCTGGTAAAAATTTTATAGTGGGCTTGCTGTATCAACTTTTTATTGCTATTCCCAAAAATGCTTTTGGTTATTTAATAAAGGGGAAAATGAAACTGTTTTTGGCTTATTATAAAGCTATTGGCTGGAATATTACACATTTTTTTGATCCTGAAATTCATGAAAATCCTATGTTATGAGCTATGCCGAAATAATTTTCTTTGCATTTCAGGCTTTGTTACTTATCTATTTAGGTGGCACAGCTGTTTACTTATTTATATTTGCTGTGTTATCGTTATTTAATAAAAAAGAACAACGTCCTCTTGATTTTAAAAAACGGAAGTTTGCCATCTTAATTCCCTGCTATCAGGAGGATGAAGTAATACTTGAGGTCGCTCAACAAGCGTTATTTCAACGTTATCCATCTGATTTATATGATGTTATAGTGATTGCTGATAATTTTGAGGAAGCTACTATCCAAAAGCTATCCGAGCTTTCTATTATTTTATTTAATGAAAATTTTGCCATTAGCACCAAAACTAGGGCACTCAATCACGCGCTGCGCAATCTTCCCGACAAGAATTATGACATCGTTGTAATATTAGATGCAGATAACCTAATGGAACCTGACTTTTTGGGTCGCCTCAATGATGCGTTTTCATATCCCTATCTAGCTATACAAGGACACCGTGTTGCAAAAAATCTAAACACTAATTTTGCAATTTTAGATGCCATTAGTGAAGAAATCAACAATAATATTTTCAGAAAAGCACACCGTAACATTGGCTTGTCAAGCGCATTGATTGGTTCTGCTATGGCTTTTAAATATGACTTTTTTAAACAATTAATGAGTGATATTGAAGTGGTAGGCGGTTTTGACAAAGAGCTAGAGCTTAACCTTTTGAGAAATCAACATCTTATTCACTATCTACCCGATGCTTTAGTGCTTGATGAAAAAGTGCAAAACGTTCAGGTCTTTACAAAACAGCGTCGCCGATGGCTTTCTGCCCAATTTCATTATTTTGGCAAACATTTTATTCCGGCCACCAAAGCTTTATTTAAAGAAGGCAATATTGACTATTTCAACAAAGCTTTTCAATATATTCAATTGCCTCGGGTTTTGGTGTTTGGTTTGCTAATGGTGCTTAGTTTTTTATCTTTCCTAATAAATCCTTTATGGCTAACTAAAGTCTGGTATTTGGCAACCCTATTTATAATATTGGCCTTACTTTTTGCAACTCCACGAAAGTTTTATACATTTACGACACTAAAAGCACTATTTTCGCTACCTATAGGTTTTTTATTTATGTTTTTTTCGTTGTTGCGTATGCGAGGAGCAAATCGTAATTTTATCCATACAAAACATACGTTTAATGCATTTCAAAAAAAATCAAGGAGATAAAATTAAAGCTAATAGCATAATAACCAACTAATATACAGTACTATGAAAATCGCAATTGAAGGACAACGACTTTTTCGCCTCAAAAAGCATGGTATGGACATGGTGGCTTTGGAGTTGGTAAAGAACCTGCAACTGATAGATAAAGAAAATGAATATGTAGTTTTCGTTAAACCCGATGAAGATGACACATGCATTCCCAAGGCTGATAATTTTGAAATTGTGGCGCTTGAAGGAGGTGCTTATCCATTTTGGGAGCAGCAAGCTTTGCCCAAAGCGGTAAAAGAATATGGCTGCGATATTTTGCACTGTACAAGCAATACAGCACCGCTAAAATCATCAGTTCCACTGATTGTTACACTTCATGACATTATCTATCTTGAGAGCGTAAGCATTTTCAAAAAAGGGGGTACCTGGTATCAAAAAATGGGAAATATGTACCGCCGATTTGTAGTGCCAAAAGTCGTTGATCGCAGTGATAAAATTATTACGGTTTCCAACTTTGAAAAAAACAGAATCAAGTCATTTTTTGGTTTTCCTGAATCTGATGATCGATTGGTAGCTGTGTATAATGGTGTTAGCGAACATTTTAAACCAGTTACCGATGCTAAAATATTACAAACGGTAAAAGAGAAATATTATCTGCCAGACAATTTTATGTTCTTTCTGGGGAATACAGATCCAAAAAAGAACACTAAAGGTGTACTCAAAGCATTTTCTGACTATTTAAAAGCAGGACATGAACCCATAAACTTGGTAATGCTTGATTATGATCGCGAAGCCCTGAACAAACTTTTAGTCGAAATTGGCGATAAACGTTTGATCGATAACATTCACCTTACTGGTTATGTAGTAAATACTGATCTTCCAGCAATTTACAGTCTCTGTCGCTTATTTTTATACCCTTCTTTACGCGAAAGTTTCGGGATACCCATGTTAGAAGCAATGCGCTGCGGCGTTCCTGTAATTACATCAAATACTTCCAGCATGCCCGAAGTTGCTGGCAATGCAGCACTATTTGTCGATCCGTTCAAGCCAGAACAAATTACGGAAGCCATCATCGTGATGCTTCAAGATGAAAAAGTGAGAAAGGAATATATTGATAAAGGACTATTACGTGCAGCAGAATTTTCATGGAAATCAATGGCAGAAGACGTATTGAAACTTTACAAAGAAATAGCTGATAATCATAAACCTGCAAACTAAAAAAGCAAAAACATGATTAAGAACCGAGATTTTATTATTGTTGGCCTTCAGGCTTTAGATAGCCGAATTGGTAGCAATTGCATCAATATTGCACACGAAATTTCACGGCATAACCGGGTGCTGTATGTAAATTATCCCTTGGATCGCATGACGAAAATCAGGGAGAAAAACGACCCGCTAATTCAAAAAAGATTACGCATTAACAAAGGTGAAGAGCCTGATTTGGTGCAGGTTTCTGAAAACATGTGGAATCTTTTTCCCAAAACAACTTTAGAATCTATCAGTCAACTTCCTGTTGATATGTTGTTTGATTTTGTAAATAAAATCAATAACGAACGCTTCGCCAAAGAAATTAAGTCCGCCATTGAGCGTCTTAACTTTTCTAACTACTTTATATTCAATGACAGCGATATGTTTCGGAGCTTTTACCTTAAGGAATTACTTAAGCCCGAACTCTATGTTTATTATACACGCGACAATTTAATAGCCGTTGATTTCTGGAAAAAGCAAGGCATCAGAATAGAGGCTGATTTGATGAAAAAGGCTGATTTAGTGGTTGCTAACTCGACATATCTTGCAGAGCATGCACGACAATTCAATCCAAATTCTCATTATGTAGGACAAGGCTGTGATGTGAGTTTGTTCGATCAAAAATTGATTAAAACCATTCCTGAGGATATTGCGAAAATTAAAAAACCAATTATTGGTTATATTGGCGCTCTATTTTCATTACGACTTGATATTGGAGTACTTGTTTATCTTTCGGAGCAACGACCTGATTGGTCTATTGTGCTTGTTGGGCCCGAAGATGAAGCCTTTAAAGCCAGCAAATTGCATCAGATTTCTAATGTTTATTTTTTAGGCAGCAAACCTATGGAGGAGCTTCCCTCCTACCTTAATGAATTTGATGTAGCACTTAACCCTCAAAAGCTCAACGAAGTAACTATTGGCAATTATCCACGTAAAATAGACGAGTATTTGGCAATGGGAAAACCAACGGTAGCAACGCTTACAAAAGCGATGGACGTTTTTAAGGACTACACCTATTTAGCCGAAAGCAAAGAAGATTACCTAAGACTGGTTGAGCAGGCATTGCAAGAAAACTCAGCCGAGAAAGAACAAGCGCGCAGTGTGTTTGCTAAAAGTCATACTTGGGAAAACAATGTTAATGAGATATATAACAGCATGTTACAAATTATGCAGAAGCCTAAACTTTAATTAACACTTTAACAAAATGGCTCTCATTGAAAAAATCAAATCAAATGCACGACTGAAAAAACTGGCACTTTGGTCGTTAATGCCCAAAAATCAGGCTAGGCCGCGGCTTTGGGTTAAATGGTTTTTAAATCCTTTCAAGCATCATAAAGGAAAGGGCTCCTGTATTAGAAGACGGACACGCGTTGACGTGCTACCATTTAACGATTTTTCAATTGGTCGCGATTCCACAATTGAAGATTTTGCCACCATAAATAATGGTGTAGGCCCTGTTTATATTGGCGACAGATCGCGCATCGGTCTGGGCTGTGTAGTTATTGGCCCTGCAACAATAGGCAATGATGTGATGTTTGCTCAGAACATTGTGGTATCAGGTTTAAACCATGGTTATCAAGATATCACTATTCCGCCAAGCCTTCAAGCTGTGGAAACCAATCCAATCACCATTGGGGATGATGTTTGGATTGGAGCAAACGCAGTAATCACCGCCGGAGTGAAAATTGGAAAACATGCTGTAATTGCTGCAGGAAGCATCGTTACCAAAGACGTTCCGAATTTTTCAATCGCAGCAGGAAACCCTGCAAGAATTCTAAAACAATATAACCCTGCCTCTGGGCAATGGGAAAGAATCTAATTCAACCAATTCTAAATTATGCATAAAATAAAAACTTTTGTCAGATACCTAAAAGACTTCCTTCAATATAGGCAGCTAAGATTAGTAGCTGCCTCGATTATTTATTTATTAACAGGAATAACCTACTCCCGCACCCAAATTTTCAAAGGAAAATTAGGCACCTTTTTGCATCGTAAAGGAACACTAGATTTTCAGTTTGGAAATTATGCCTACGAATGGGCAGTGAAAGTTTTTATGAACAAGCATTACGCTGATTATAATGTATTTATAGATGTTGGGTCCAATATGGGAACTTACACTGTGATGTTAGGAAAATTAGGGCTAAAAACTATCTCATTTGAGCCTTCAGTAGAGAATTACAGGGCTTTACGAGTAAATATTTTACTAAATAGGTTAGAAAAGCAAGCAGCAACTTTTAACTTCGGCTTAGACCATATCGACCGCAGTGCCAGCTTTATTTTTGACCCAATAAATACTGGTGCTTCTCACCTTAGTGCCGCAGAGTTTTACGATCACGCAACAGATGCCCGTGGACAAAAAACTGAAGTTAAACTTATGATGTTAGATCATGTTTATGAGCAACTTGAGCTTAAAGAAAGTGACCGCATTTTGATGAAGATTGACGTAGAAGGTATGGAAGAAAGTGTGTTGCTGGGCGCAAAAGAATTTATTAGAAAATTCCCAAATATTTTGATTGTTATGGAAAGTGTGCATTCAGGAGTAGAGAAGCTGCAAGCAGTTTTATCAGATAGTGCACATTTTGAGTTTTTGGAAGTTGATGATTTGAATTTTGCAGCAAGAAAAATAGGTAACCTTTAACATTTCAAAATGATGCTAACCCTGAAAATTATCTTCTGGCTATTGCTTTTTCTGGTGTTTTATGCCTATCTTGGATACGGCATTTTACTTTATTTTCTGATAAAAATAAAGCGTGCTTTTGGTTCTAAGAATAAATCTGAAAACACTGATTATGAGCCAGAAGTAACACTTTTCGTCGCAGCCTACAACGAAAAAGACTATGTGGATGCCAAAGTAAAAAACGGCTTTAGCCTAGCTTATCCGCAAGACAAAATTAAACAGGTTTGGGTTACTGATGGCTCTGATGATGGTACACCGGACCTATTGAAAAAATACCAGGAAAATGGTGTTGAGGTTTATCATGAAAATATCAGGGGAGGGAAAATTGGTGCCATGAACCGCGGAATGCAGTTTGTGAAAACTCCTATCGTAATTTTCTCTGACGGAAATACTACCTTAGGAAAAGAATCGGTACAACGTATTGTAAATCTATTCAGTAACCCTAAAGTTGGATGTGTTTCCGGGGAAAAACGCATTTTCAGCAAGGATAAAGATACTGCCGCCGGAACAGAAGGCATTTATTGGAAATATGAGTCAACGCTCAAAAAGTGGGATGCCGAGCTGTATTCAGTGGTTGGAGCAGCTGGTGAGCTTTTTGCCATTCGCACAGAGCTGTTTCAAAAAGTTGAAAAAGATACACTTTTAGACGACTTTATCATCTCGTTGCGTGTGGCTATGAAAGGTTATACCATTCAGTATGATCCTGAAGCTTACGCTATTGAAACAGCCTCGGCAAATGTAAAAGAAGAGTTGAAACGCAAAGTGCGTATTGCCGCCGGAGGGATTCAATCTATCATCAGGCTTAGCCCTTTGCTGAATATTTTTAAATATGGCACGCTTAGTTTTCAATATATTTCGCACCGTGTATTGCGCTGGACAGTAGCTCCCATCGCGTTGCCTATTATTTTTATCCTCAATGGACTAGTCGCTTTTGCGGAAGGCTTTACAAACTTTAACTGTCTGTATGTGTGGCTGTTCTATTCACAAATCGCGTTTTATATTCTGGCTCTTTCAGGTTGGTACTTGGAAAATAAAGCTATAAAAGTGAAAGCACTCTTTATTCCGTACTACTTTTTTATTATGAACTATGCCGTATTGATGGGCATCAAACGGTATTTTAAAGGAAGCCAAAGCGTGAATTGGGAACGTGCCAAACGTGGTTCTTAACACTATTCATTATGCGAATCAGCAAAGTAAAACTGCTTTCTTTTATAATACTCTTTTTAGTTCAACTATTTTTTGTTCAATTAGTTAGATCACAAAGTTGTGATATATTAATTGAAAATAATCAACTAGTCATTGATGGCTCAACAATTAGTCCGGGAACGAGAATTTGTATTAAGGAAGGAGTACGAAACTATTTGTTGTTTAGAGACCTAAAAGGGACAGTTAATCAACCTATTGAAATCGTAAATCAGGGAAATGTCATCATTGATACAGATCATTTTTATGGGCTTAAAATGAGTAATTGTCAGCACGTTAAAATGATTGGTAGTCAATCTAATAACCAGTATGGTTTTACAATCCGACGTGTTGGCAACGGAGCTGGCATAAGCCTCGATGATATGTCGTCTGATATTGAGTTGGCTGGTTTTGAGATTTCTTATACAGCTCTAGGTGGAATTTATGCAAAGACAGATCCCGACTGCACTTTTGAAGCTACCCGCGAAAATTTTACATTTTATAACCTTTCCATTCACGACTGTTACCTGCATCATATTCAAGATGAAGGATTTTACATCGGAAGCTCAAAATTTACAGGTCAATATTTGCCAGATTGCGATACTACCGTGTTGCCTCATTTGATCGAAAATGTACACATTTACAACAACCTGGTTGAAAATACTGGCTGGGATGGCCTACAGGTGAGCAGCTCAGTGGGAGATTGTCAGATTTACAACAATAAAATTTATTTTGATTCACAGCGCGAAAGCACTTACCAAATGTCGGGCATCCTCATCGGTGGTGGGGCTAACTGCGATTGTTACAGCAATCAAATTTTTGATGGAAAAGGCGACGGCATTGATGTTTTTGGGTATGGAACCATGAATATTTATAATAACTTAATTGTCCGTGCCGGCAAAAGTTTTAAGCCCAATGATCCTTCAGAATCGCGTCATGGAATCTTTATTGGAAATTCACCAGATCAAAGTGTTTCTGATAACTTTTTGATTCACAATACGATAATCAGTCCAAAAACTACTGGGATTCGCTATTTTAATTCCTATACATCGTATAATTTAATCGCCAATAATATCATCACCGATCCCGGTGCTTATGGTATTATTGGCTACAAAGCATACTTTGATCATCAGTTAGCCGAAATCTTGTACGAAGAAAAAACCAACATTTACACACTAGATGCAGTACCACTGAATTTTATGGATTTACAACGCGATAACTACGACCTAGAAGCCACTTCAATCGCTGTAAACACCGCTACAGATCTA
>CAZOEV010000050.1:0-9931 GCA_964578915.1 uncultured Lentimicrobiaceae bacterium | reverse complement strand
GCTAAACCTGCTTCATATCAGTTGATTAAAATAAGTAGTTAAATAGACACCTCAATAAATTTTATACCTACAGTCAATTTAACACCAATTTATACACCTCGGTAGGTGGCGGCCCTCAAGCCATTATAGGTATTGTACAATTAATGGATGCACGTGCCAATTACTTAAACGGCCTGAGTGAATTTCAATACGACGCACCGGTAATTAGTGCTGCAAGCCACTCGCCTGAGCAAGTTTCTGCTCAATCCGAGGTGTGGTTTACTGCAGAAGTTAACAATGCAAGTCAGGTTTGGGTGGCTACACAGTCAAATCAAGGCAGTGCTTTTGCAAAAACCCTTATGTACGATGACGGAGCACATCAGGATGGTGCTGCTGGTGATGGTATTTTTGGCACTAACCTGACTGTTGGCTCAACCGATATGAAGTATTATATCTATGCTGAAAATGAAAATGCCAGCGCTTTTCTACCCAAAAGAGCAGAGTACGAATTTTTTGAAATCAGTATAACAGGATCATTGGTTATCAACGAGTTTCTGGCCGATAATGAAAGTACTATTACAGATCAGGATGGAGACTATGACGATTGGGTTGAATTATTTAATAACAGCAACGAGTCGATCAATCTTGGCGGATATTATTTATCCGATGACGCGAGCGAACCAGACTTATGGGCGTTCCCCGACACCACTATTACTGCTGGCGGTTACCTCATCGTATGGGCAGATAAAGATTTAGATCAGGTAGGACTACATGCTGATTTAAAACTCTCAGCTTCTGGCGAAACAATTGTTCTTTCAGACGCCAACCTTAATTTGCTTGATCAGGTGAGTTTTGGACAACAAAAACCAGACACTACAACAGGTCGATTTGCTAACGGAACAGGTGAATTTATCGAGATGCTACCTACATTTGGTGCAGAAAACACCGACCTTATAACAGGATTTTTAGCACATACTATGGATAATGATTTGTTTACACTCGAACAAAACTATCCCAATCCATTTACTGAATCTACTACGATCAAATTTAACCTATTGGAAACAGAAGAGGTCACTTTAACCATCAGAAACATGTATGGTGTTGTGGTTCAGGTTCTGGTTTCAGAAATGCTTCCTTCAGGAAATCATCAATATCGATGGGAAGCATCCCAAGTAGCATCAGGCACCTATTTTTATATGCTCAGAGCGGGGAGTCAAGTTCTTGTTAAGAAAATGGTTATTTATTAACCATTTTCTTTTTGCGAAACAGGGAGAAACCCCATAAAATTATCGAAATTTGCTTCGAAATGCAGGCCTTTTGCCTCCAATAACAAGCAGTAAAAATAGAAAAGCAAAAAACCAGATGACCTCTTCAAAGTATTTAATTAAGCATACGGAAACTTTTCTGGTTATTATACTCTGGGCGCTATTGATTTCAATGCCATTGATTTTTTCAAATACTAACAATAGTTTTAACTTGGACGATTTGTCAATATTTTTGCAAACAATAGCGCCCTTATTTCTCATTTTTCTTGTGAACCGATTTTTGCTCGCACCAAAACTGTTGCTCAAAGGAAGAGCAACAGTTTATGCTGCATTAATTATTGTCATGATTGCATTCTTGTCCGTTGGATTATATTTTATTGATATTCAAATGCATGATAGAATGCCTCATTACTCCTCTAACTTTCCACCACGAACACCCCCAGGCACTCATCCCTTTGGAGCACCTAATCAGCGGCCGCCTCAGCCACCGCCTCTAGATTTGCCTAAGCAACTTCCTCCATTTGCTAACTTTATTATCCTGTCTTTTTTATTGGTTGGATTTGATACAGGCTTACATGCTTTTTTTAAATTAACCCAAGCAGAAAAAGACCGTTCGCGCTTGGAAAAAGAAAACGTGATCAATCAATTAGACATACTGCGCCACCAGATTAGTCCACATTTTTTGATGAACACACTTAATAACATTCATACCCTAATCGACATCAGTGGTGATAAAGCAAAAGAAGCAGTGATCAAATTATCGAAGCTTATGCGCTATCTACTCTACGATATCGCGGATAATTCAACGAGTCTAAAAAACGAGATCAGTTTTATCGAAAGTTATGTGGAATTGATGAAACTACGTGTATCAGAAAAAGTGATCATCCAGCTAAATATTCCAACAGAAATTCCAAACCAAAAAATCCCTCCTTTGTTGTTTACCTCTTTCGTGGAAAACGCCTTTAAACATGGCATCAGTTATAAATACCCCTCTTTTATAAAAATTGATATTTTGCCCACTTCTAGCGCACTACAAGTGGTAGTAAAAAACAGTAATCATCAAAAAAAAGAGGTGGAACAATCGTCAGGAATTGGTCTGGACAATGCGAAAAGACGGTTAGATTTATTATACAGTAATGAATACACTTTAAATATTATTGAAAATAAAGCTTTATTTACCGTACATTTAACCATTCCTTTTAAAACTATCAGCTAATGATTAGAAGTATCGCCGTGGATGATGAGCCATTGGCGCTTTTAAAAGTTTCTGGCTATATCGATAAAACACCTTTTCTGAAAAAGGTTGCAGTTTTTGAAAGCGCAATGGAAGCTATCGAATTGTTGGAAAATGAGAAAATCGACCTTATGTTTATCGATATTAATATGCCCGACATCAATGGAATGGACTTTGTAAAATCCATGGTGAAAAAGCCTGGCGTTATTTTTACAACCGCCCACAGTGAGTATGCCATTGAGGGATTTCATGTTGACGCAATTGATTACTTACTAAAACCTTTTGAGTATACGGATTTTTTACGCGCAGCACTAAAAGCCCAAAAGTTTTTAGAACTGTTTCCGCCAAACAATATAGATTTTCAGCTTAAAAACCAAAAACTATTTATTAAGTCGGATCAAAAAATCGTTAAAATAAATTTGGACGAAATAACCTATATTGAAAGTATGCGCGAATATGTGCGTATCCATCTCCTAAATGCTGAACCATTGATGACACTCATCGGCATATCAAAAATTGAAGAATCATTGCCAAAAGATCAATTTATGCGGGTTCATCGTTCGTTTATTGTAAATCTTGACACTATCACAACGATCGAACGCAACCGGATTGTATATGATAAAAATATATACATTCCTGTTAGCGAAGGATATAGAGAGGATTTTAAAAAGTTTATTGATACATACTTTTTATAAAGCAATGCCCTAACGATTAACTTTTTGAAGTCACTTCTTTACTTATAGCTCCATTTTCTGACTGTTTTTGCCGAAGCTAAATCTCGAAATGATTGAGCATTTATTGCCCCAACAATATCAATAATTATCTTGCAGAGAAATCATTGGCTTCGACACATATTGCGCTTCATTCCCTCAATTTCACTAAATTTGACGACTAGAACCCAAATCAACGTGGCCAAATTTGTCCGACATAGGTTTTCACTACGCAATATGCTATGCGATTGTTGTCTAAAACTGTTGCATCTGGTTTTTAAGCAGAATAATATTACTATAGTAAAAGCTAGGCTTGGCGAAGTGGTGGTGGACTACGATCCGCAGCAATACAGTGTGGAAGACCTGAAAGCATTATTTGTGGAGATTGGCTTTGAGCCCATTGAAGACAAAGAAACTCAACTTGTGGAAGACATCAAACGTGTAGTGATCGAGCTGGTGCATCATAGCACTTTTAATGCCATGGTGCGCAATTCAGATTTTATAGTTGATAAATTTAACCTGAGTTATCAGCATCTTTCTGCTGTTTTTTCAAGAAAAGAACAAATTACACTTGAAAAATACATCATTCTACAACGCATAGAGAAAGTGAAAGAGCTTATTCAGCTAGAAGACCTCAGCCTGAGCGAAATCGCCTTTATGATGGGCTATAGCAGCGTCCACTATCTGTCAACCCAATTCAAAAAAATCACCGGCTATTCCGTCACCGAATACAAAGCCTTGCCAGAAAAAAAACGTAAAGGCGTAAATTAACATGAGATTTGAAAGATTAAAAGTTCAATAAATTCAATACAATTGATGCTTCAGCGTTGTATTTTCTTGTGGATTGACGACGCGTTTTTCTCCATGAACTGAAAACTATAGTGGTTGAATTGAAAAGAAAAGTGATTAAAGATGAATTTGGGGATCAATAAACTGCATAACGCATAGCTGGAACTACATTCACCACAAATTTTATACACTAAACAGAAAGTTTTGTACCAGCTACCCGAACCAATGGATCTATTTTTGCATCAGTTATTTGAATTTTTACATTCTTAACTCTATACCTATGAAAATTAAAAATAATATTGCTATAAGCGAAAACGGTTTCGTTTTCAACCCCGCTTCTGGCGAATCTTTTACCACCAATCAGGTTGGACTGGAGATGCTTAACCTTTTACGGAAAGGTACTGATAAGGAAATTATCATCGCTGATCTTACCGAAAAGTACGATGCTGATGCCGGCGTAATTGAGCGCGACTTCAATGACTTTTCGGAGATGCTCAAACAATACCATATACACCAGCATGAAGAATCCTAAACCTCAACTCACTATTGCAGTTACAGGGCTCAATGCCATCGACAGTCCTGGGCCGGGCGTTGCTGTAATTCGAGCTCTTCGCGAGGCTGAATCCTTTGACTGCCGAATCATCGGTCTGGCCTACGAATCGTTGGAGCCAGGAATTTATATGCATGATATTGTCGAAAAAACTTATCATATCCCCTATCCAACTGCCGGTACTGAGACCTTGCTGAACAGGCTGAAATTTATTCAGGAAAAAGAAAAAATCGATGTTGTAATTCCTAATTTCGATGCCGAGTTGTATTCTTTTATCAAGCTAAAAACTGCACTAGAACAAATTGGTATACGCAGTTTCTTGCCTACCATGGATCAGTTTGAAGAGCGCCAGAAGATTAACCTACCCGAGTTTGGTAAAACATACGGCATCAATGTTCCAAAGAGTAAAGCCATTTATACGCCGGCTGATATTGGCAAACTCGAAAGCGACTACAACTGGCCATTGGTTATAAAAGGAAAATACTACGATGCCACACTGGCCTACACGCGCGACCAGGCGGTTTCGGCTTATCACAAAATCAGTGCTAAGTGGGGTCTTCCCATTATTGTACAGCAATTTGTTCACGGCACCGAATACAATGTTGCCGGCTTAGGCGATGGCGCCGGCAATACCATTGCTGCCGTACCCATGCGCAAACAGTATATCACCGATAAGGGCAAGGCATGGGGAGGCATTTCTATTACCGATGACAAAGCCTTAGCACTCACCAAACATTTTCTGGAAACCACCAAATGGCGCGGTGCTTTTGAGCTCGAGCTGATGAAGGACAAAGCTGGAGAATACTTTCTTTTGGAGATAAACCCACGTATTCCAGCCTGGATATACCTGGCAGTGGGCGTGGGACAAAATATCCCGGAAGCACTTACACGACTGGCGCTTGGCATGCCTACAAGTCCTTTTACAACTTACGAAGCCGGCAAAATGTTTATACGTTATGCCTGGGATATGATCGTGAATCTAAGCGAATTTGAGCAAATATCAACAACTGGAGAACTTTAAAAAATAAAATCATGGCTAAAATAAAATATGAACGTCCGGTTATTAAAAGACTGGAAAGCAATATGCCTAATAAATTTGGGACGCGCACAGAGTTTAAACCCGTAACACATCTCGATGGTGTGGCAGTAAGTGACCTGGTTGAGAAGTATGGCTCGCCACTTTTTGTGCTGTCAGAACGCAAAATCAGGAAGACTTTTCAGGCTGCCCGACAATCTTTTGAATCGCGCTACCCAAAGGTTCAATTTGCTTGGTCATACAAGACCAACTATATCAGCGCTGTATGCAATGTATTTCATCAGGAAGGCTCCTGGGCCGAGGTGGTTTCAGGATTTGAGTATGACAAAGCCATAAAAAATGGTGTTGATGGCGCACATATCATCTTTAATGGCCCCGATAAGTCGGAAGAAGATTTGCGTAAAGCTACTACCAATAACTCTTTGATTCATATCGACCACCTCGATGAACTCTATATGCTTCAGGACATTGCACGCGAAACCAAACAACGTCCTAAGGTTGCTATACGTGTAAATATGGATACCGGTATCTATCCAATGTGGGACCGTTTTGGTTTTAATTACGAAAACGGACAGGCCTGGGATGCCCTCAACAAAATTATGTTTGGCGGGCTGATGGATTTGGTAGGCCTGCACACCCATATCGGCACCTTTATGCTTTCGCCCAATGCATACGCCATCGCGGCAAGCAAACTGGCCAATTTGGCGCAACGTGTACAGCAAAAATACAATCACGAAGTAAAATACATTGATATGGGCGGCGGTTTTTCCTCGCGCAACACGCTGAAAGGCGCCTATTTGCCAGGCATCGACACCAATCCCTCAATCGACGACTTTGCCGAAGCCATCACCAGCGCACTGATGAATAGCGAATACCGTCCTAAAACGCCACCATTGCTTATTTTAGAAACCGGCCGCGCCCTTATTGACGAAGCCGGATACCTGATTAGTTCCGTGATTGCCAACAAACGCCTGTCGGATGGACGCCGATCAACTATTCTTGATGCGGGTGTGAATATCATGTTTACTTCATTCTGGTACGACCATAAAATCACACCGGCTCAGGAATTTACTTCTTATACCGAAGATACAGTGCTGTATGGTCCACTTTGTATGAATATTGACGTGCTGCGTGAAAATATTGCTATGCCTTTGCTCAACAAAAACGACAAAGTAGTAATACATCATGTTGGCGCTTACAATATGACCCAATGGATGCAGTTTATCACGCTACGACCTAAAGTAGTGATGATTGACGCGGATGGAAAACCGCATATCATTAGAAATAATGAAACGATTGATAGCGTCCAAAACCACGAAGAAACGCCTGATCACTTGGTTCATTTTGAACTATGACAGCCGAGCGACTAAAATACCTCTTCCCGTTTTTTTGGCAGAGCATCAGCAATAGCTATTCACAAGTTTTTTTCGCCAAAAACAAGTGGATGGGACTGCTACTGATCGCGGTGAGTTTTTTCGATCTTAATGCCGGCCTAAGCGGTATTCTGGCAGTGATTATTGCCAATACCGCTGCTTATATTATCGGCCTGAATCGTCAACATATCGTGAATGGCTTCTACGGCTTCAACCCGCTACTTGTGGGTCTTGGTTATGGCATTGCCTTTCAGCCCGGGCTCAGCTTTTTTATTATCCTCGTTTTTATTGCACTACTTACACTTTTTGTAAGTGTTTTTATGGCCGGCATCCTGGCCAAATATGGACTGCCCTATCTTAGTCTTCCCTTTTTGTTTGGGATATGGATTGTGATGCTGAGCGCGCGACAAATCGATCAGCTTGCCCTGAGTGAAGGCGGTATATATTTCCTCAACGAGCTTTACCTTTTGGGAGGAATGCCACTTTTGAACATCAACGACTGGTTTGACCAGCTCAACTGGCCGGTGTTTTTTAAACTGTATTATAAATCTCTGGGTGCCATATTTTTTCAAAACCACCTTTTTGCTGGTTTACTGATTTCGCTTGCTCTTCTAATCTGGTCTAGACTTGCATTTATGTTTTCTTGGATTGGCTTTGGCGCTGCCTATCTGTTTTATATTGTAGTTGGTGCTAGCCTAACTGAACTTAGCTACAGCTATATCGGTTTCAATTTTATTTTGACGGCCATTGCCATTGGCGTCTTTTTCGTCATTCCATCACGCTACTCTCTTTTGTGGGTCATTATTTCCATTCCTCTGCTGGCCTTTTTGCAAATTGCATCAAAGGTAGTTTTGGAACCGCTGCAACTTGGTGTATTATCGCTACCTTTCAATCTTGTGGTGATAAGTTTACTATTCGTATTCCGCATGCGCGAGCGCTTTACCGACAAGCCTTCACTAGTTTTTCTCCAGCAGTTTTCTCCTGAAAGAAACCTCTATAGTTCGCTCATCAACAAAAGCAGGCTGGCTCATCTGGAGCGCGTCCCGATGAGACTACCCTTTTGGGGTTATTGGACAGTAACGCAAGGTGTTGGAGGAACGCATACACACAAAGAAGCATGGAAATATGCCTGGGATTTTGAAATTACTGACAATGAAGAAAAAACTTATAAAAACACGGGCAACTTATTGACCGATTATTATTGCTTCGGTAAACCTGTGCTGGCCCCGGCAAGCGGATATGTGTCAAGTATCATCAATGAAATAGATGACAATGAAGTTGGAGATATGGATTTGGTAAACAACTGGGGAAATACAGTTGTCATCAGCCACGCTGAAGGGCTGTTTTCGCAACTGAGCCACCTGAAACAGGGAAGCGTATTGGTTCAAAAGGGCCAATACGTGCTGGAAGGAACGCAAATAGCCCAGTGTGGAAACTCTGGCAGGTCGCCCGTTCCACATCTGCATTTTCAGTTCCAAACTGCCGGTATTATTGGGTCACACACGCTGAATTACCCCTTTGCCTCCTACCTTTCAAAAGAAGAAAAATTACAATATCACAGCACTGACCAGCCCCTTCTCAATCAAATTGTTGGCAACAATGTAATGGATGAACAATTGGATAAAGCCCTGCATTTTATACCTGGGCAGGAAATCCACTTTGAGTTGGAAAGCGAAACGGAATCAGCTAGGGTCGACTGGAAAGTGGAAACAGACATTTTTAATCAGTCGTACATTTATTGTCCCAAGACCAATTCAAAAGCCTGGTTTAGTCGCTTGCCAAATATGTTTTATTTTACTCATTTTGAGGGCAAGCGAAGCAGTGTTCTTTACGACATTTATCTTGGCGGCTATCAAATTATTACAGGCCATATCCCTGGATTAGTTTTAAACGACCATATAAGCCTTTCTGAGTTTCCGCATCCCGGATGGAAATTGCTGCAGGATTTTATTGCTCCCTTTTACCGATTTTTGAAAATAAAATACAGCGTCACCCACCTTAAATCGGGGACAAGCATTGCTGACGACACCATACGACTAAGCTCAGAAGTAAAGTTTTTTATATTCGGAAGATGTGTTCAAAAACGCAACTATCAGCTTTTTTTCAGGGAAGGTGCACTGACAGAAATCAGTATTGAAAAAAATAGAAAAACACTAAAGCTAAGCCGTGTTTAAACAAATCTTAATAGCCACCTTTTTATTTGTATGTCTTAACGCTGCCTATACCCAGTCATTAGATTTCAGGGTTCAAGACAGCATCAATCTTCATTTTTATGAAATGGGCGATTGGGACGCGGTACTAAAAAGCGGCAATAGTCTGCTTGAGTCCGGTAACGATTACTATTATCTGCGGCTGCGTATGGGTATCGCTGCTTATGAAAAGCAACAATTTCTGCTGGCCAGAACCCACTTAAACCACGCGCTCAGGTTTAATAAAAATGATCAGCTGGCCTTGTCTTATCTTTATGGCACCTATTTGGAATTCAACAAGCTATACGCCGGCGCGAAAGCAGTATCAAAACGCCGAATAATTGTTCCTGCCAATTTGGGACTAAAACAAGGTTTCCAACTCAAAAGCATCCATGCCGATTATGGCCAACAGCAATACAAACACACCTCAGCGCTCAACTTTGCCTTGCTAGCAGGCAGCGATGCATTGTACGGCGAATCACGTGAGTATCAAGACCACCAATTGTATGATGCGGGAATTCGCCTGCAATTAAGCAGTTCGGGAGAATTTTATCTAGGTTTTCAATCGCTTAACATTAATGTTTCTGACCAATTTGTCTATGTCGAAAACAGTACCGTACGGGATTCCGTGGCTAACTTTGACTGGGGCGAAGCCTATTACTACCGCTCAGACAGCATCCAAAAACGCGCGGAATTCGACAATCAGATAAAGCAGTTTTCTATTTACGGCCGTTTAGAACAGGCTGTTTCTGAAAAAATCACACTTATCGGTGCTTTTCATTTGATAATGCTCAATCAAACACAAA
>CAZOEV010000049.1:6094-9962 GCA_964578915.1 uncultured Lentimicrobiaceae bacterium | reverse complement strand
TGCTGAAACATCTTTGGCTATCGACTCAATAATTTGCACACCAGCCAGCAAACTATCCAAATTAGAATGTTGGAAGCCTTTAGTAACCATAGCCGCGTGTCCAAAACCCATTCCCATCGGAACTAATGATGTTCCCGGAAAAATATTCAGGTTTGGCCTGATCAGGATGTCGCCCTTTTTTAGTTCATTTATTCCGGTGTATGCCCATGGAATTTTTGCAGAAGTAGCTGGAGCAACATCCACTTGCGCTACTTTCTGTGTATTATCGCAGGCTGCGGCCAGTAATAAAATGATTATTAATAGGTTAAATAATCGTTCAGGCTTTTTGCTCCATTTCACCATTGGTAAGATTTCAAACATCGAAAATAGATAATATTATTGTAAATATTTAATTTTAAGTGTAGTTGACATCAATTTAATGATTATTTTTGCTACTGACCAAACCACATATTTAACCATTTAAAGCAAAATGTAATGAAAACAAAAAAAATCTTATTGCAATTATTTGCGATCCTTTTTGTTTTTTCCATCGTTTCATGTCAAGATGACAAGGAAGAAATAAATGAGATTGCGCCTGAAACAGCCAAGGTAGAGCTAAGAAATGCTTCCCAGGAAATTAATGTCGAAATGGACAAGATGATGAACACCGCTTCGATGCAGTCTCTTAGTTTTCTTGCTAATTTGATGGATGCAGGCTGGGAGAAAAACCTACAGCTAACACTTTTTCAATCTGGAAAACTTCATCTGGCAAAAATCAAAGACAATTTCCGCCTAGATGCATCTGGCAATAGAAATTTGACAGAAGTAGGCGATTACGGTATTTACACTTTTAATTTCGATCTCGATGATTTTGAGCTTACCTCAGAGAGCAACACAATGCTGCAACTGAATTATCCGGCCACTGAGCAAGCCTATTCCATGCAGCAAAACAATGCGGTATTTGTTTTAGACAATCTAGAATACACTACCGTCATTTATACCGAAACTTGGTATGATGAATGGGATGAAGTCTGGGTGACAGATACTTATGAGGAAGAAGTGCCCACCAGTGCCAATATGAGCCTAAATGTTGATGGCACGGCTACGATGAGTGGAAATTACCAAAGTGAACTTACCGCTGATGGAACACCAACGGCAGTAAGTGCAAGTTTGACAAGTGCTCCTTATCAATTCCAGGTGGGAATGAGTGGAAGCGGTACCAATTTCAATTCAACCCTTTCTTTTAAAGAAGGTAATACAGAAATGATGGGTTATAGCATGGATATCACATATTCTTCTGACCTTGTTGATGTGGAGAAATTGAGTGGATATTATAATGTGAGCCCACTTAAAGTTCAAGGTACAATGAATATTATGGCAATAGAAAACCGTATGGAACTTATTGGATATGAGGCTACTGTTGCTGATGTTGATTACCTCAATACACAACATGCTATGGAGTTGTTTCATTCGGGATTAAACTCTAAACTTGGAGATATTAAATTCAAGCTGTATGTTGATACAGAATACAATGAGTCATATCCTGAGCTTGCTGTTATTTATTCAGATGGTAGCTTCGACTGGTTGTATGAAGTTGTGGGCGAAAATGGAAGCTTTAAACGTGTGAAACCGAGAAGATAAATCAGCTTTATTTTAAGAATTATTTGAAAATATCGGTGGGTTTTATAAATCCACCGATATTTTTTTTCTGATCTTGCTTTTTCGTCTGCCTAGCCTGCTTTGCAAATAATCACCAGTTCGCCCATATAAATAGCGTCGTTGCCGCTGGTTTTGACAGCGCTTTCTTGTTTTGGAAAACACCGGCTGACAAGATTTTCTGGAACGCCATCGCAGTTTCAATATTACTCAGCTTACCATGAGTTTTTTTTTCAAACTAAAAAAAAACGCTAAATTTGAATGTTAAATGCAATCAATTATCCTAAACCACCATAGAATGAACTATATAATAATGATTGTCAGGATGATTTCTAAAATCGGTCATGACCCCTATAGCCTGTCGGTGAATTTACTTGATACTTTAAATCTCGTCAGATGCGGGATGAAAAAGGCAACTAAAGCGATTATAAAGCCTGTAAACACATTTTATGCCACAGCTGCGCTAGCAGCAATGATGTCTTTTGATGAAGTTCAAGGACAAAATAACAAATCTACAGAAATAACACAAACTGCTTACGGTAATTTGTTCATTAAAGACGAAAACGACCAAGGTGTTGAAGGAGCTACAATTACTTGGACTCCTGTAAGTATTCCTGGAGACTCAATTCCAGATCCTTACACATTTACATCAAATAGTCAAGGAACAATAGCTTATGAAAATATTCTTGTGTTTCATGACACTGGCGTTAGTGTTACAAATAATAATGATATTGAAGTTATTCAAGCAAGACCTAATCCTTCAACAGATTTCACTTTCAATTTTATCGCCAGTCAAAGACCTGATGCCATTCAATTAAATGATGTTAATGGTAAATTGGTTGGAAGATATGGAGTTACAAATTATGACAATCAGGTTGCTGTTTATCATGTTGATTTATCAGATAAAGCTAACGGTATATATTTTGCTACAGCAAGCATTGATGGTAAGCCACAAGTTAGTAAAATTGTAAAAATTAATAGAAGTTTTTCTGGTAATGTAGGTTCTTCAGCCAGAGAAGTTCAAAATAGTTTTAAATCCACTCAAGAAAACGAAGCAATTTATGACATTCTTATTCAAGCAAATGGTTATTTTGACCTGACAGATCAAAGAATATTAACTGAAGGTGATCAAGGTTGGGGTGGTTACACCATGACTTCAAACGCTGCTCCTCCTATTGATAACCTAGATATTGAGGGTTATGTTTGGAAGTTAGAGAATACAGATATTCCTTTAGCAAATGCTTTGGTTAAAGTTAAGGTTCTTAGTACTGGCGAAATATATTCTGCAAGTTCTTCTAGTAATGGTCGTTTTGTCATTAATGATTTGCCTTTGGATGAAGAGATTACTTTTGCTGTTGGCGGTGTTAATGGTCGTTATTCTTTTAACGATGTTAGTTTTACAACACCTTCAGAAATTATTAATCCTTCTGATAGTCTTAATTCTAATTTTGGTGCAGTTCTCCCTTTAAAACTTGCTACATCGTCAGCAAATCACATTAGACAACAAGTATTCGAGGGAACTAATCAAGATATTATTAAGTTTTATTTTGGTAATAGTTTAACTAACACTCAAAAAAACACGATGAGAAATTATTTTAATAATTTGCAGTCTGATGAGGATAATGTTTACGTATTTGTAGAATCACCCACACAATTAATTAACACAGGAATAAATATTGAAATGGGAACATACAACACAAATACGAGCAGCGGATTAGTTCAAACTCCTCTTGGCGAAACTTTATACCCTGTTATTTATTCAAATACAACCATGGGAACTTCTGCAGGATATTATCCGTTTGTTCATGAGATTAAACGAGCTTTAGGATTTAGCGAAGTTGCTTGGGATGATGTAGATAGTGTTATGGAAACTCCTGTTCAAGATTATACTCAAGAGGATAAAGATATTGCAAGGTTTATTGAACGACCTTATTGGAACGCTGTGTATCAAAATAATAAAACTTGGATTAATCTAAACAATATTGCAGAGGATATGAACTTAAAATAGGCAAAATCCAAATGGTGCTCAATAGCTCAGCTTCAACAGCTTAAACCTGCTACTTTTCTTACTTCTCCATGCTGTTAATTGATCAATAATCAATCTTTTAAAACCTTTTTTCTGCAAAAACTACACTTATTCCTTTGAAAAAGTGTGATAATGCAATTCATCTGTAAACCCTGCAAGCTTTAAACCAGCCTGCCGACTGTAGAGAGAAAACCAAAGCCAGTCAGG
>CAZOEV010000049.1:0-5994 GCA_964578915.1 uncultured Lentimicrobiaceae bacterium | reverse complement strand
TCGCGCCCTGACTTCATTGTGATGATGAATATAGAATGGATTATACAGCTTTCTCGGCGACACGCGAAGGGCATCTCGACAGGCTCGATAACCAATTCGAACGCCAGCCTCCAGCGTGTATGTATACTAAAATGCTTCAAACTTCAAATCAATCCGAAAGCTTATCCAAAACTTGCATTTCTTCTTCAGAAAGCTGGATTGATGCTGCTGCAATATTTTCCAGAATATGTTTCTCGCTGGTCATTTTCGGGATAGCCAGCATCAGTGGTTTGTTGAGCAACCAAGCCAAAGCAATTTGCATGGTTGTGGCATTGTGCTTTTCTGCAATTTCTGCGATAGACGGCTGTTGCAGTGCGTTTTTCTCACCTTTTAAAACCGGACGCCAAGCTGTGATGCTGATGTTATTTTCGAGGCAAAAAGGAATTATTTTTGATTCCACATCTTCCGTAATGCGGCCATTGTTACGCGTGAATAAGTTGTATTCCAATTGGTTGGTAATAATTGGTGTATCGGTCAGCTGCATCACTTCTTTAACTAAATCCACCGGAAAATTGCTCAGCCCGAAATTTCTAATAAGTCCATTTTCCAAAAGCTCGTTGATGGCTTTCATTGTTTGTTTAAGCGGCACATCAGGATTAGGCCAATGCAATAAATAAAGGTCGAGATAATCAGTTTTCAGACGTTTCAAGCTGTTTTTGGCAGCATTTAAAAGTGCTTTATAGCCCAAGTTTTCTCCAGAAACCTTTGACGTAAGCAACAACTTTTCGCGCTCAAAACCTTTAATGGCGTTCGCCACCAGCTCTTCCGTGTGCCCGTCGCCATACATTTCGGCGGTGTCAATATGCCGGATACCATTTTCGAGTGCAAAACGAATCGCGTTTATAAACATCTCGTCATCAGACTTATCTGGATTTTGACGGCCACCCATTTCCCAGGTGCCAATGCCTAATTTTGGTATTTCAAAGCGGTTTTGAATAGTGATTTCTGGTATTTTCATGGCTGTGTCAATTTATCGATGGCCTGAACCTCCTCGGCAGATAGCGCCTGAGGCTGACCAATCAATTGTGAGTAAAATTGAATTTTGGCGCAAGCTTCCGTCACTTCAAGGCGATCAAAAGCCTGCAATAAATCTTTTCCTACGGCCAGCACGCCGTGGTTTTCCAGCAACACCACATTGGCTTGCGCTAAATGCGTTGCAACGGTTTCGGCTAATGCTGCTGTGCCCATTAGCTGATAAGGCGCTGTGGTAATTTCGCCCAGCACTGCCCGCGATTCTCCCATCAGCGCTGTATTTATGGATTTATGCGCCACCGCAAAACTTGTCGCCAAAGGCGGATGGGCGTGAACGATAGCACAAATATCGGGGCGGGCTTTGTAAACCGCGATATGCATAGCGGTTTCCATGCTTAATTTTAGCTTTGTACTCAGGTTTTTTCCGTGCATATCTGTCATGCCAACATCAGCAGCTTTCATGCGGCCTTTATCGGTTTGCGAGGCGGTAATCAAAATCATGCCGTTGGGCAGTTTCATGCTAATATTTCCGCCCGAAGTGGTGGTGAGGCCGCGCTTATATAGCCGCCTCATATAGTAAGCAATTTCTTTGCGAAAATGATTGAGCTCATTCATCTTCAGTAGGTTTGAGAAGACTTGTAATGGATTGATGGTGGGCTTTTACAATGCCTTTTTCGGTAATTATTCCAGTGATATACTTTGCTGGCGTTACATCGAAAGCCGGATTATAGGCCGTAGATCCTGGCGCACAAACCATTATTTTTACTTTATTGCCGTTGGCATCCAGGCCATCCTGATACAGTACTTCGTCTTGGCTGCGTTCTTCAATAATAATAGACTTTCCACTTTTGCAATTCATATCGAAAGTAGTGGTGGGCGCTGCAACGTAAAATGGTATACCGAAAGTTTGCGCCAAAATTGCTCTACCCAGCGTTCCAATTTTATTGGCTACATCACCATTTCGAGCGATACGATCGGCGCCAACAATCACCATATCAACTTTTTGCTCCATCATCAGGCTTGCTCCAGCATTATCGGGAATAATGGTAAACGGAACACCTTCCTGCATCAGCTCCCAGGCGGTAAGTCGTGCTCCCTGGCTGCGCGGGCGTGTTTCGTCCACATAAACAAAAACATCTTTACCCTGCTTTTTTGCCACATAAATGGGCGAGAGGGCACTGCCATAATCAACAAAAGCCAGCCAACCGGCATTACAATGCGTGAGAATTCGGGCGTGATTTTTAATGAGTTTGTTGCCGTATTCACCAATAGCTTTGCAGTTTTCAATATCCTGCAATGCAATATGTTGGGCTTCTATTTTGGCATTTTCAGCAGAGACTTGTCCGGCTTCAAAAACCTTTTCAACTGCAAAAAACAGGTTTCTGGCGGTTGGTCGTGTTCCCTCAATTTCTTCGCGGGCGTCTTCTAAAAATAATTCCCGGTCGGTTTCCGGAGCTTCCAGAAAGGCTTGCGCCATGGCGAAAGCCGCCGCCGCACCAATAGCTCCGGCACCGCGTACCGTCATATCAGTTATTGCCATGCAGGTGTCCCAATAACTTAAACACTCGTGGATGCGAAAACTAAACGGAAGGGCGTTTTGGTCGATCATTTTCACGGCATGATCTTCCATCCAAACGGTCTGATAAGAGCGGTCTCCGACTATCATGGGGTTTATGTTTTTGTGTTGTGCTATAACTTTTTCAATTGTTCCACCGCAATCCAAGCCATCAGGCCTGGGCCGATCAGTAGACTTTCTTCATCAATATCAAAAGTGCTTGTGTGTAAGTTGCTTACAATGCCTTTGGATTTATTGGCCGTGCCAATGCGGTAAAAAGTGGCGGGCATAAGCTGCGAATACCAAGCAAAATCTTCGGCTGTCATCCTTTGATCCAAATCCACAACTTTTTCTTCGCCAAGATATTCAATAGCAGCCTGTTTGGCAATTTGTGTAGTTGCTGGATCGTTCATCACAAAGGGGTAACCATCTTCAATAAAAACTTCGATATTTAGATCGAAAGTTTGTGCTGTGGCCTGCGCTATGCGGTGGATATGTTTTTTGGCTGCGGCACGCCATATTTCATCAAAAGTCCGAAAAGTGCCCTGAATAAATACTTCGTCGGGAATAATATTGAAGGCGCCTTCGGCAATCACTTTGCCAAATGAAAGCACCGATGGCACGATTGGCGGGGCTAAGCGGCTCACTACTTGTTGCAGATTTACAATCAATTGTGCTGCAGCAAGCACGGTATCGTTAATTTGGTTTGGCATGGCACCATGTCCGCCTTTTCCTTTCACGCGTATAGTAATTTCATCGGCGGAGGCCATATAAGCGCCTTCGCGAAAGCCAACATAGCCAGCTTCTAATCCGGGGAAAACATGCTGACCAACAATCCGTTGCGCATCAGGGTTTTTAAGTCCGCCATCTTTTATAATTCCCAAAGCGCCGCCGGGAAGTTTTTCTTCGGCAGGCTGAAACACCAGCTTTATCTGGCCGTCAATGTGATTTTCTAGCTGCTTCAGGATACGCGCCGCACTCAACAACATACTAGTGTGGGCATCGTGGCCGCAGGCGTGCATCACACCGGCATTCAGCGAGGCAAAATCATGGCTGTTGGTTTCTTGAATGGGCAGGGCATCAATATCGGCACGCAAAGCGATACACTTGCCGTTTTTATTGGCTTTGCCGATAAGTCCAATCAGGCCGTGGCCACCAACACCACTTTGGTGAGGAATATTATATTCGGTGAGTTTTTTGCTGATATAAGCTGCCGTTTTTTCTTCCGCAAAACTTAATTCAGGATGGCGGTGAATATGCCGCCGATTGGCAATGGTTTCGTTATAAAAATCCTGGCTAAGCTGTTTTATTTCGTTTAGGAGCATTTTGAAGTCTGTTTTAGGCAAAAGTAACTAAAACTGTTTTGGTTTGGTAACAGGATTTTTGAAATATCATTTCTAAAGTTTTGTTGCAACTCAAATTTGTTTAAACAGTGGAAGTGGCTGCAAGAATAATTAATTGCACTATTTTTGCAGCATGGAAACAAAACGTCAGGAAAAAATTGCGCGCCTTTTGATGCGCGATTTAAGTGAAATAATTACCCGTGAAATCGTTGGATTGACGCCCGGTGCAATGATTACGGTAACCAAAGTGAATGTGGCGCCCGACCTTTCTTTTGCTAAAGCTTACCTTAGTATTTTTAATGCCAAAGATAAAGCTGAGGTGGTAGAAAAAGTGAATGTGCGCAGCCGCGAAATTCGGGGTTTGCTTGGTCATCGTGTGCGCCATCAGTTGCGCATTGTGCCGCAGCTTCGTTTTTACTTGGACGACTCGCTGGACTATATCGACAATATTGAAAACCTGCTGAAAGAAGACTGATAAACCCCATTTTCATGCAATACGATCCTATTAAACGCCAACTGGGCAATGTTTTTAACAGTACGCCAGCGCTGCGTAAATTATTTTACAGAATGCTTGATTTGCTGCTGCTTAGAACCTGGCATATCAAAAAAGAATTAAAAAAATGGTCGTCCGAAAATCCAGAAGCGGCTGTTTTGGATGCCGGTTCAGGCTTCGGGCAATACGTTTATTATATGGGCCGAAAGCATCCTAACTGGAAAATTAAAGCTGTTGATGTTAAGGCAGAGCAGATTGACGACTGCAACAATTTTTTCGATAAAATTTGCTTTAATAATGTGCATTTTGAAGTCGGAGATTTGACCAAACTGAGCTTTGAAGAGCAGTTTGATCTGGTGATTTGCGTGGATGTGATGGAGCATATTGAAGAAGACGAACTGGTTTTGAAAAATTATTTTAAGGCTTTAAAACCCGGCGGAATGCTGTTGATTTCAACGCCTTCGGATCAGGGTGGAAGCGATGTGCACAGCCACGAACATGAAGAAGATGGTGTGCATGGTTTCATCGATGAACATGTGCGCGACGGCTACGGCATCCAGGATTTGAGCGATAAGTTTGAGCGGGCTAGTTTTCAGCGCAATCAAATCCGTTATCAATATGGTAAGCCGGGCAAATTGTCGTGGCGCTTGTCGATGAAATATCCTATTTTAATGTTGAATACTTCTCGGCTGTTTTTCGTTGTGCTGCCATTTTATTATTTGCTTGTGTTTCCCATTTCATTGATATTGAATAAAATAGATGTTTCTAAAAAACATAAAACCGGCACGGGCTTGATTGCCAAAGCCTGGAAAGCCAGTTAATACCACGCGATTTTGAACACGCCTTTTTTCATTGCTAAACGCTATTTACTTGCCAAAAAAAGTCACAACCTGATCAATATCATTACCATGATTTCGGTTGTTGGTGTTGGTGTGGGTGCTTTTGCGCTTATCGTTGTGCTTTCGGTGTTTAATGGCTTCGAAATGGTGATTTCTAGCATGGTCAACCGACTTTCGCCTGATTTGGTTATTGAGCCGGTGAAAGGCAAAACTATCCATTTGCTTGATTTTCCTGAGACGGAAATTCAGGCTTTGCCGCAGCTCAACCAACTCATAAAAGTGGTGCAGGAAGATGCGCTTTTTCGCTATGGTGATAAGCAGCATGTGGGTGTAATTAAAGGCGTTTCTGAGTCGTATCTTGATGTAAGTCAGATAGATTCACTAATCACTGCCGGAAATGCAATTTTACAATTTGAGCAAAAACGTTTTGCCATTGCCGGAGCTGGCGTGGCTTGGTATCTGGGATTAAATCCGCGCAATCCGGCTGCGCTGATGCAGGTTTATTTGCCTTCGCGCGGAAACCCGTCGGGATTTCAGTTTGAGCAGTCATTTAATCAGTCAGCGATTCAGGTGGCCGGTGTTTTTGCAAGCCAGCAGGAGTTGGATGGCACATTAGTAATTGTACCATTTGATTGGGCCTCTGAATTACTGGAATACGATCAGGAAGTAACTTCCGTCGAATTATTTACGCATTCCGAAACAGATTTAAACGACTTAAAATGGGTATGAGAAGAAACCATTAAAATACTTTTT
>CAZOEV010000048.1:0-9970 GCA_964578915.1 uncultured Lentimicrobiaceae bacterium | reverse complement strand
GGGGAATATTTACAGCTTCATGGATATCGGCAATAAAATTCTCACCCACCTGCATTTTGTTAGGATCTAACTTGATACGGTATTGGAAATAGCGCTCCGCTTCGCTTAGGGTGTTATCGCGATTAATATCTTCAACATTAGGCAAGGAAGTGGCACTTGTGGGATATGCTTCCGCATTTTGTGCATCAGTAGGCGAGTTGCCATCGGGACCATTATAGTTTTTATACCGTTCCAAAACGCTGCTATAGCGTGAATCGTTGTCCAGATTACCACCTCGGAAATACTGATAATTATCCGCCGAAGGGTCATCCACCGCTTGCTGATAAGCCAGAGATTGTGTGCCAAACTGCTGCCTAATAACATCCAAAAATGTTTGCGTATGGAAACTATTTTCATCTTCATCATTCAAGCCATCATAACCCACATCCTGAAACTGACGTGATTGCGGATCATTATTAAAAGCCTCAACCAATGCCTGCAAGGAGGGTACACGACCCCAAATAGTAGTGTCAACATTTTCTACTACATTGGAAATAGGTAGACCATTTTCATAAGATTTGCGGCCATCGCGAAGGATATCTTCTGAAATATCTCCCAAGTTAATGTATAACTCACCAGGATTATCAAGCACTTCAGAAAAAGGATCCATCATCCAAAACTCCAAATATTCAATATTTGTTTCTTCAAAGTCAGTGCTTTCAATACGGCGCATAATACCACCCCAGCGTGATTCCGGATTTTGCAGGCTGCCATCGTCGTTGATACCGCTACTAAAACTTCCAGGACCAACATCGAAATTATAGGGTCCACGCTCTTCGGGATAGTAGGCCATATTGAGGATAGGAATATTTGTTGGTGTGCCAGATGGAATGTCTTTATTGGGAAAAACTTCCGTTTCAAGCACCTGGCGCACACTGTTTTTCGACAGCTCATTGCGATCTACATTGCTTGGCCTAAGCGTTCCGAAACGATCATAAAACAAGGGATCAATGATATACCAGGCCAGCTTGGCGCGATTTTTACCATAATTTAATCCGGTGTTAGGTGCTGCTTCTGGAAACATTTCAAACTGTCCCTGTGGCGTACTGGCCAAATACCAGCTATTAACCTGCCGCAAGTCGATAGTAGATTTCGCTCCCTCAAAGTCGTCAATATATGAAGTACCTGTTTTTCCAACGGCACGCGCATGACCCGGCAGGAAATGAGCAAACTCGGCATCGATATTTATTTTTGAAACTTGTTTTGTACTGATGCCCGGTAACTTATCGATCATTTTGGTAAGCCAGCGCGATTCTGTTCTGTAGCTGACGTCGAAGCCATAGATGGTATTGGAAATGGGATCATCGCCATAATTTACCTTTTGCGTGAGTGGCCTTTCGTGCAGGTTGAGCAAAGTGGCGCCTAAGCGGAAATCGGGATTTATTTCATGGTCCACGCGCAAACCCATCATGCGTTTTTGTTGCAAACTGAATAGGGAATTGCTCTCCAAAGCAATATTGATAGGCGTTCCTGAACTTAAAATACCTTCGTTAATAATGCGTACTCGGCCAAGCGTATAATCCACGGTATAATCCACATTTTCAGTAAGCGGAACACCACCAGCAGTAACTTTTACCGAACCCTGAGGCACATTGAGCGCGTTGAGGTTGATTTCGCTGCCAGATTGTGATTTATAGAAGCCTTCGAGAATAAATTTATTTTTTTCAGGATATTGCTCGGCGGCGGCTTTGGTTACACTATAAAGTGAGTCATAAGCGTAGCGGTCGGCCAGATCAGGATTATCGGGGAATATTTCGTTGCGGATATGACTTCCAAAAGGTTCCAGTACGGTAAAAAATATGCGTCCATTGCTCGCATTAATCGTTCCACCTTGTGTGGCAGCATTATCCAAAAAGTCAAAAACGCCATCGCCGCCTTTCACGGGATTGCTTTGCTGATTCAAGTTATCGAGGTTCATCAAATGTATCAGCGGAATACCTTTTACATCTTCATCACCTTCGGTGAAATAGCCCGTTGGCACCCCATTTTGGTTTCCAGAATAAAGAATATTAAACGTAAAATCTTCCCGGTTAACTTGATACGCTCTAATAGAATACACATTTTTCATCATCAGGTCCCACATCGGCATGCGTGTGTTGAGGGTAGTACTTTTTAATAGTTTTACCGAAAGCACTTTGGGCGCATTTATGCCCTGATCTGAAAACTCTCCCACCTGAAAAGTGCTGTCGTAGCCAATTACATTATACTGATAAGCTACGGCGAGGGTTTGGTCAGAGTTGAGATTTGTGTTGAGCGAAATAAAACCCAGCTTACTATTATAGGTGTATTCGGAGGGTTTCAGCTTGCGGGCGTTTTCTATCTTATCAAAATCTTGTCCGGCCACAAAATATCCAGTTCGGCCGATGCGCAAAGGGTCGCCTGAGAGATAAGATGTTAGGGTATTAATATTGCGTATAGAATTGGTATCCAAACGCGTCATCAGGTTATTTGATGTATTTGTTGGCAAAGCCGGGCCGCTAGTGGGTTGAATCTGGTCGTTGTAGAGCCATTCTCTTCTGCCTTCGCCAAGGTCAGTAAATGCTACAATATTACGGTTGTCTTCAAGCGCCGGACCGATATTGGTAACCCACACTTCCACTTTGGTGATATTTACATCAGAGGTTACAACAGGAAGACTTTCGAGCGAAGCTGCATATTGATCACGAAAATACTGACTTATAAAAAAGTGTCGGTTTTCTTCGTAATCCAAACTACTCATTTTAAAGTCACTGGTTTGAGCACCGCCCTGAACAGTAATATTTTTCGATTCGCTTTCCTGCTGCGAAAATACTGCTGTAACCGTAGTTCGGCCAAACTGCAATTTGGTTTTTATACCAAACAAAGCCTGGCTACCACTGATGAGCGTGGTATTGAGCGGCAGGCTTACATTACCTCCTTCAATAAGTTTAATCACCTCATCCTCTTTACCTTCGTATTTAAGCTGAAGGCGGTTTTCAAACTGAAAAGTAGCTTCGGTATTGTAGTTTGTTTTAAACTCGATTTTATCGCCAATCTTGGCAATAACATTCATCTGGATTTTTTGATCGAAGTCGAAGTTTGTGGTACGGCGCTGTCTCACATCCAGTTGCGGGTCTTCGCGCTTCATGCTTTCAATACCAAAAGTAACTTCTGCGGTTCCTTGTGGTCTGATGTCAATGGTGTTTCCGCCAAAAATCCGGTCGAAGGCCTCTCCACCGACATAAATAGCCGGAATAATAGAGTTAGAAGTTTCAGCCGTGGAAGAAGACGATCGTTGGTTCCAGTAGGATTGAATGCCTTTACGGTTTTGATACTCCATAAACTCTTCCTGCGACATGGGCGTTGGCGTACGGTAGCTAAAATCGCCGACGGTACTCACAAAATTATATTGGCGCGTAACCGGATCGTAAATAATTTCTCGTTTGATATTGGGCGGATCGCTGAGGTAGAGTGGTGAATCGTTGTCGAATTGATAATTTGGATTTCCGTCGTCAACGGGAATGGGGTAAGGAACTTTTACGGTAGTATCGGGCGTTTGCTGATAAGGCAAAAGCTGAGCGGCTAGTCCAAAAGTGGCTTCTGCAGCTGAAGCCGAAAGCTGAAATGCAGTCGCGGCCAATAAAAAAACCCCGGCAAGGATGTATCTATACGTTTGATTCAATGCGTTATCCTTCTTTGTTCTTAACTTCCCAAACTAGTTTTAAAGCATTTTTAATGCTTCTTTTATCAGTAATTCTACTGTTGGCGATTCCTGCTGTTTAAGTAATTTGTCAAGTACTTTTTCGGCAGAAATTTTATTGAAACCCAATATCAATAGACCAGATAACGCTTCTGCTTTGACGGTATTGTATGAAGTACCCATTTTTTCGGTACCAATACCAACTTTAGTCACTTTATCCCGCAAATCAACCACAATGCGTTGGGCGGTTTTCGCGCCAATACCTTTAACACTTTGCAGCTTATGCACTTGCTCAGTGGCAATGGCTTCAATGGCTTCGGCGGTTGAAAGTGCCGACAAGATCAATCTGGCGGTGTTGGAACCCACTCCCGACACCGAAACAAGCTGCAAAAACAAAGCTCTTTCGGCCTCTTCGTAAAAGCCATAAAGCGTGTGCGCGTCTTCACGGATACTAAGGTGCGTAAAAAGCCTGATATGAGGTTGCTCTGCTATTGCGCTAAAAGTATTCAGCGAAATATGCGTGATATAGCCAATTCCATTGTTCTCTAAAACAACAAAAGCGGGATTTTTCTCAACAACTTTTCCTTTGATAAAGTCGTACATAAAAGGCTTTCTTTTTGGATAGATTCAAGGTTTCATTGATTTTGGCAAAAATACAAATATTAGCGATTGGGCAAAGGAGTATTTTGGTAAAGTCAGGGTGCGACTTTTTATTGTTGCAGGATAGTCGCGGCCTGACTGAGTTGAAAGTCAGGGCGCGACTATAAGGCATCGCAAGATAGTCGCACCCTGACTAGCTTTATTTTTCTCTTAGCACTTTTCCATGATGAAAAGTGCAGCAAAAATCTAGCGTGTGCGATGCTATCCACCCACGGCGATAAAAAACAACGGAAAACTAAGTGGGGTTTGGTATAATGCAATGCTTGAGGTTTTTGTCGATGTAAAATAGTTATCGGGAATATCGTTTCAACTTTAAATTATGGTTGCATTGCATCATACTAACAGCCTTATGGGCTGCCCCACAAGTTTTCCTGCTGTTTTTTTCGCCCTGCCTAGCGCACGCCCGCCGCACACGCATGGCCTGCGCTCCCAGCCCGGTGGTGGGGTGAGCGCTGATTGTAGAATCGCAAGACAAAAATGTTCACAATCTAAATGGTATTGTCAGCTTGGAGTCATGGTGCGACTTTTTGATCGTTGCTGGATTAGTCGCAACCTGACTGGGATGGAAGTCAGGGTGCGACTCTGAGGCGTGGATAAACTAGTCGCGCCCTGACTGTTGTAGGAAGTCAGGGTGCGACTTTTTGGTTGTCGCCGGATTAGTCGCAACCTGACTGGGATGGGAAGTCAGGCTGCGACTTTGAGGCGTGGATATATTAGTCGCGCCCTGACTGGGGTGGAAAGTGGATTAATAAAAGTCATGGTGCGACTTTTTGGTTGTCGATGGATTAGTTGCAACCTGACTGTTGTGGGAAGTCAGGGTGCGACTCTGAGGCGATGATAGATTAGTCGCGCCCTGACTGAAGTGAAAAGTAGCAAAAGTCAGGGTGCGACTTTTTGATCGTTGCTGGATTAGTCGCAACTTGACTGTGATTCGCCGTTATTATTTAGAAAACTGAATAAATTAGCTTTTATTGATAAGTTTTGTTTGATGATTTAAAGAAATCCTTAATTTTGAAGGATTACAAAAAAAAACCACACCATGGATAAGCTTTTTAACAAAGATGCATTGTTTTATCATTCCTCTGGCCGGCCCGGCAAGCTGGAGGTTATTCCCACAAAACCTTACAGCACCCAGCGCGATCTTTCGCTGGCCTATACGCCTGGCGTTGCAGACCCCTGTTTGGCCATCAACAAAACCCCTGAAGACGTGTATAAATATACCGGAAAAGGGAATTTGGTTGCCGTAATATCTAACGGAACGGCGGTGCTTGGCTTGGGCGATATTGGCCCGGAGGCCGGAAAACCTGTGATGGAAGGCAAAGGATTGCTTTTTAAAGTGTTTGCAGATATTGATGTTTTCGACATTGAAGTCGATGAGAAAGACCCAAAAAAACTCATCGAGATAGTAAAAGCCATCGCGCCAACCTTTGGCGGCATAAACCTGGAAGACATTAAAGCACCTGAATGTTTTGAGGTGGAAGAAAAACTGAAAGAGCTGCTTCCCATTCCGGTAATGCACGACGACCAGCATGGCACGGCAATTATAACATCTGCCGGACTGCTGAATGCACTGGAAATCAATGGAAAGAAAATTGAAACCCTGAAAATTGTTGTTAATGGAGCCGGTGCAGCTGCCATTTCGTGTACGCGCCTTTACGTAAAACTAGGTGCAAACCCGGATAATATCCTGATGTTTGACAGCAAAGGATTGCTTCATAAAGGCAGAACAGACCTAAACGAAACCAAGCAAAAGTATGCGGTTGATAAAAAACCGATGAGTTTAAAACAGGCGCTAAAAGGCGCTGATATGTTTCTCGGACTTTCGGTTGGCGGCGTAATAAAGCGCGATATGTTGCTTGATATGGCCGACCATCCCATCGTATTTGCTCTGGCAAACCCCACGCCCGAAATAGCTTATGACGAAGCCATGGCAACGCGCGACGACATTATCATGGCTACCGGAAGAAGCGATTTCCCCAATCAAATTAACAATGTGCTCGGATTCCCCTATATATTTAGAGGAGCATTGGATGTGCGCGCCCGACAAATTAATGACGAAATGAAGCTGGCTGCCTCCATTGCCTTAGCACAATTGGCAAAAGAACCTGTTCCTGAAGAGGTTAATATCGCCTTTAACGTCAATAATCTAAAATTCGGACGCGAATATATCATCCCAAAACCTACTGACCCACGACTGATAGAAAGAGTAGCGCCAGCAGTTGCCAAAGCTGCGATGGAAAGCGGTGTGGCCCAAAAACCTATCACCAATTGGGATGTCTATGTGGATGAGCTACGCAAACGCTTAAACCTGAGCAATCCGCTGATCAGGCAGATAAAAACCCGTGCCAAACACAATCCAAAACGTGTGGTTTTGGCCGATGCCGAAAACTACAAAATGCTTAAAGCAGCAGAGATAGTGCTTAACGAAGGTATTGCCGAACCGATATTACTAGGCAGGTCACACGTTATCAAACAATTGATAAAAGAGAACGACCTAGAACTGCAAAATGTGGAGATTATTGATCCAACAGCTAATGATCAATCAGGACGACGCAAGCAGTTTGCCGAAGCGCTCTTCCTGAAACGCCAGCGCAAAGGCATGACTTTTCCTGCAGCCCGCAGCCTGATGCACCACCGCAATTATTTTGGCCCTATGATGCTTGAATCTGGCCTGGCTGATGCAATGGTAGCAGGGTTAACACGCAACTATCCTGACACTTTGCGGCCTGCATTGCAAGTTATTGGCAAAAGAGACGGCTCAAAAATTGTTTCTGGAATGTATATCGTGAACACCAAAAAAGGACCGGTATTTTTTGCCGATTGCACTGTAAATAAAAACCCGAGTGTAGAAGATTTGGTTGAAATTACGCTGCAAAGCTGCGAAACCGTTCGCGAGTTTAAGTTTACTCCGCGTGTGGCGTTGGTGTCCTATTCTAACTTTGGATCAGCCAGCGGCGATATTCCTGAAAAACAGAAAAAAGCCGTTGAATATCTGCATAAGCATTATCCAGATATGATAGTAGATGGTGAACTTCAGGTGAATACAGCTTTAAACCCGGAAATGATGGCTGAATCGTTTTCATTCTCCAAACTGGTTGATGGCCCAGCCAATACCTTGATTTTCCCTAACCTAGAATCGGGAAATATCGCTTATAAGCTGATGCAGGAATTGGGTAATTTTGAAGTTATCGGACCAATCCTAAACGGCCTCAAACAGCCCGTGCAAGTGCTTCAAATGGGCAGCTCGGTTTCGGAAATTGTAAATATGATTTCTATAGCTGTGCTGGATGCGCAAAGCAAGCTGGCTAGGGATAATCGATTATAAAATAAGGTTTTAGGATTATCATAAACCCCAAAGGATTTCGCATCCTTTGGGGTTTGAAACCAAAAAATCCCGCCCAAACTGTAGTTTGAGCGGGATTTTTTATGGTTTAAGTCCGTTTAAAGGCTATTTAATATGCGCTTCTTCTACCTGCACAATTTCAAGGTCTACTTCACTGTAAATAAAAGCAACAATTGAGCAATGATCGGCATTGTAGTCCGCATTTAGCGTGATATTGTATTCGTGGGTGTAGGTTTCATCAGCAACAATTGAGGCACTGCTAATGGCTTCGCCGTAATTGCCATTCACACCTTTTCGCAGCACATGGCGGTGATAGTATTCAAGAATCGTAGGTGTTTCGCCTACCGAAGCGTCGTTGTTACGTTGTGGCGCCAAAATGCTGTCCTCGACGAGGCAAACCTGCAAGAGATATTTTTCGCTGGCATTTTGCAGAAAGCGTGAATCAATTTTCAGCGCTAGCTGACGGTTTGCCTCAGTGTAATTTGTTTCAATTTTCAGACTTGCTTTGGCTGTTTCTTGCACAGCAGCATCCACCCGTGAAGCCCATAAGCCTTTGCCGGCAACGCGTGCACCATCAAAAAAGCCTCTGTTTATCATTCCGCTTGGGTAGCTAACAATACCAAAATCAACTTGCCATTTGTTTCCTGTTTCTGAGCGAAAATCCGTATCAAAAGGTGGCTGAACAGGATCGGCAAAAAAGCCAGCATGAACGGCCATCACGATAAGTTTTTCGCCATAAAAGTTTTGCAAATCATGGGCAATTTTGGCAGCTGCCGGACAATTTACGCAGGTGTGGCCAGTGAAGTCTTCGAGCAGCACTTTTTGAACTACTTCGTCCTCTCCACCGCCGCCACCGCCGCCGTTTTCGTTGGTATAAGGCGGATCAATTTTATCGCAACCAGCCATAAAAAAGACTGTGAATAGGGTGAGCAGTGCTATTGTTAGTTTAATTTTCATCAGCATCTATTTAAAGTTTTTTCAGCTTAAAAATTCGTTGAAAGTGTAATACTTAAACCCGTTGAGGCCGGCACCTGGCGGCAAACACCACCCACACAAACTACGCCTTCGCTTTGGCGGCCATAAGTGAGCGCAATGCGGCTGGCTTCTTTTACATAACCCACAGAAAATGTATAATAGTGGTTTTGCATGTCTTTATCAGGATTGCCATAGTTGTATTGATCGGCAATGGTGAAAAACCAAGTCGGCGCAATCGTATATTCAAGCATGGCAGCAGCCCAGTCGCCTTCATCCTGCTCCGTGAAAAGCCCTTGCAGCTCAAGGCGCAAACTGTTACGGTTTGTAATTTTATAAGTAATATCAACCAACCCGATATTGGCTTTAACGGCTTCCTCACCGGCATGGCCTTCGATGGTGGCAATATCATAATACATATTCATATACTGCACAACGGCTTTCCATTTTCGATTGAATTTTTTATCGATTTCCAGATTAAAATCTCTGAAAAATATATGATCAGAAACCTTAAAGAAGTCGGAATCGTAGCCCAGCGTTCCTTGCGTATTTACAAGCGTGGTGTCGTTTACGGGATTACGCACAATGTCATTCACCTGACTAAAATTAAGGGCAATACCTGTACCGTATTTACCGCCCAAAGCAGTTCCTTTTGGAATTTTATAGTTCAGCTGAAACTGCATCGCCATTTCGCCATTGGGCTGAGTGGCATAAGGATAACGGGCAGCCAAACTATAGGAATGGGTGCGGTTGATAGGCGGGATAAAGTTGATATCCAGCGCATTGCCATCAATTCCTCTGTCAGATTTAAAACTCATATTATCAACCCTTTTCAGCTGAAGCACAACGCCCAATCCTTTCTGCGAATAAGACAAAGAAGACAAAACCGACTGTCCTTCTCTGTAGATAAAGTTATTCATGGCCGACGGATCGTTTATTTTGTAGGCGTATTCCGTTGCAAAGTTGAATTTGCCAGCGCTCAGGTTCATCCTTCCCGCGAAGGCGCTCACATTCTCGGGCAAATTAAACAAGGGGTCTTTGTCTTTTTGGTATTTGCTCACACCACTGGCACCTAAAATAACGCGAACAGGCGCATCATTCCAGCTTTCAAAAGTTTGATTCAGGTCAAACTCAGCATCTAAACCTCTAACGATACCGCGGTTTCCATTTTCAAATTTTTGCCAATAATAGCGCTGTGTACCATATACTCCTTTCAGGGTAATTCCGGGCGTGGGCCGCAACACAACACGCATTCCGTTGATGGAATTATCGTAGCCAAGCGTCCACTCTTCGTAAGC
>CAZOEV010000047.1:0-9977 GCA_964578915.1 uncultured Lentimicrobiaceae bacterium | reverse complement strand
CCGCAGGAACTTCCAATCCGCTCGGGTTTATACCGATGATACTTGCATTTATTGATTCAGTTGATAAGCTCAAATCACTGAGGAAAATGGTTTCCTGGCTGTGGTTAATAAGTTTTATCTGTAAGGGATGTGGTTCTCCTAAAGTCAGCAAATCAGCAGCGTCAACTAATTTTATTTCAGCACTTAAGCCACTGGTAAATAGCAATTTTTTGGTTTTGTAATTTCTTTGAGAATCTGTAACAGTTAGCTCAACACTACCCAACTTATTTTCAGGATTTATGAGTTGTAGTTCGCCGTTTTGTGACAATGAAATATCTGATAGTGGCAGCTCAGGAATAAAGCTGATTTTCTGTCCTTCAGTAGGAATTGTTCTGTTGCTTTTACTGAAAACACTGCTTTCACGACTGGCATTGCTTAAGCCGATAATGGGCAATAAAGGGTTTTCTGGGGCAATATTTCCGTAATGAAAGTCGATACGTCCATCTGCGTGGAGCGTGGCCGAAAACTTCACTGGCAGTGTGTCATCATCCGATGAAATCTGCCAGATGAATACAACACGATCGTTATAGCTTTTGTAAGTTAGAACATCTCCCGAATTATGCAATCCCAGCTTGTAATTCATATAGCCAGCGATGGCTTTTATTTGCCGCAGATATAGCTCATCAAACAATAAATAATAAGGTGTATCCTGCCTGTCAAACATCAAATAGCCATTTACATGCATAAAAACACTATCGTATATTTGGTCGCCAAAAGGAAAACTAAAAGGCAGTGAAACAGCTGCATAGCCAACACTATTGTCATTGGCTTGAAGTGAGATGCCAGCAGGAGGATTGTAAGGTGACTGGCTTTGGGTTTCGTGCCAAATCTGGTTCAGCTGCCAGGTATAAGGCGCTGTGCCACCATTGGCGGAGAATTGGATTATTGGTTCTGTTTCGGTAGGCACAAAAACCGTATGCTCAGGCTCAATTTGAATAGGCTGATGGTTGTGTTGCACAACGACAGAAGCCACGGTGGAGCTGTTGTCCATGATGGCAAGTGGCATTTCTGCGGAGGTAGTTTCCGTTATTAAAAACCCATTTTCGTATTGCAAAACCGCGAAATCCTGTAGAGAGCCATTTCCTTTGCTCCCGGGATCTTCTTCGTCAATCATTAAAAAGACGCGGAATGGTGTTTCAGGATTTACCTCGCTGAGGAGTGTAGAAATGTCTAGACCCAGTTCCAGTGTAGATTTACCATTTATTCCGCCCATCGGGAAATCACCGCCCTGAAAATTAAAAGTAGAAAAGGAAATACTTTTTTCTGGAAAATACTGGGAGGTATCTGCGGCTATTCCTGCGCGCAGCCTGATGCGTTCGCGCTTATTATAATTTATGGTGGCTTTGATGGCTAATTTTGGTTGATAAAGTGAATCGGGAAAAAGAACATGAGTAGCACTGTTCCAGATTCCGCCTTCGCCATATTTGGTAGCCAGGGTGCTGTATAAAATGTATGCATAGCCTTCATTTCCCCAATTATCGCCGTAGGTGTTGACGAATTTTACGCCACCAATTTCCCAGTCTTTTGGATCAATAGTGCCATCGTTATTGATATCAATAGTATTGGTATATATTCCATCTTCATTCAAATCGAACCTGATGGAATCATTGTAACCCACTATGGTCATGCCGTGTGTTGCCTCATCGCCAAATATGGTGTACACGATTTTTCCGGCTTCTGGTGTGCCTTCAGGAAGTGGTATGCCGCCAAAATATAGTCCGGCCTGGAAGCTTGCCAATCCACCAATAGCAGCGCCTTCACCATGGTTGTGCAGCCAGTGTTTTAAGGTATTAATGCCGTCTTCTGTGCTTACATTGATGGATCGCGCACCCGAAATGCGGTTTTGCATGGCTTGATAATAACCTTCGTAGCCGCTCATCCAGAAATAAGGGTCATCGAATTCTATCGGCCCAAAAGTGGCTTCATTGGGCGTTCCGGCATCAAAAAGTAAGTCAAAAGTGTGAATGTAATTTACGCCAGCACCATAATAGGGTTTGGTGCCGTTCATAAAATTCCATGCGAAATGGCTTGGATATAAATTGATAGAAGTGTCTGAGGCCAGTCCGCGCAGGCGGTTTACTTCATAGCAAAAGTTGTATCCCACAATGGTTGACTGCTCGCAGGAAGCGCCTTGCTGATTGAACACTGGGCGCATAAAAGGCTGTTCGGAATTATCGACAACAGCTGGTAAAATCATTGATCGGCTGGCTTCAGAGAGTTGTAGTGGCGGAAAATCCGGGAATTCGAGGCCTTTTTGCAGGCTGCGTGAGATGCCTTGGTTTGAGGTTTCTATTTGCTGTTGATTGCTGTGGTTTTGGGCAGAAATCCCAGAACTAATAAGGATTAGAAAGATAAAGAGCTGGAAGTGTATTTTAGTGTATTTCATGGAGTTTTCTATCTATTCGTGGTTTTTGGAACGACCAGGGATAGACGCTGGAAGTCTCTTTTGAAAAAAGATCATTCCGGTCAGGAAAATCTTATTAAATGTATAATTTTTCTTTGTCTTTATGTGGGTTCGATAGTATTTGCCTGTTGCTGCCATTTATTGTTTATCTCGGAATATTTAGTTTGTCAGGGTTTTGTCTGCAATCCCAAACTTTCAGGATTAGAATTCGGTCTTCAAGTATTTCATAAAACAAAATATACTCTTCAATAATCAATCCTCTTATTTGATCTAGTTTTGTTTTAATTCCAATTTCAGGATTTTTTGCCGCAGCTAGAAGTTCTGTTTTAAACTTTTTGTAGAGTTTTCTTGCGTATATTTTGCTTTTATTTCTTTTGGTGTAGAATTCAAGAATTTCTTGTAATTGAATTTCAGAAACTTTTGTCCATATTACTTCCCGCTTAACCATACTTCTACTTTTTGATCCATTTCTGATTGTGAGATTACATTTCCTTCTTTCCCTTTTTTACTTGCAAAAAGCAGTTCTTCTTCCTGATCAGCCGTTAATTCGATAATGGTATCCTTTTTATTGTAATCCAAAATGGTTTTAATGGCATAGAGAAAGTCGATGTCTTCAATGCTTGCTATTTTTTGAATAAGTTCTTGTTTCAGTTGGATGGTATTCATGTTCTTTTCCTTTAAATCTGATATAAAGTTATAAATAATTCCCGATTTCAGATGGTTTCCTCAAGTGAATTTTTTCTTCACCCGCTAAAAGTAAAACTTTTTTTATTAGCATATTATGGACTGGCATGCTTCGTTGCGGTTTAGGAAGCCGTTTTCTGTCAGAAAAAGAGAAGCGTTTTAACAAAAATCAGCCACTTGTATTTTTTAATAGCACTTTGCATTTGGCACAAAAGCCGGCTTCTTTCAGGTCAATATCTTCTACATAAGTGCTGGCCTGCATCACGCAGGAAGTGGTGTGGCAATGAATCAATCCAAAAGCATGTCCCAGTTCGTGTATCACTTCTTTGGCAAAACGTTCAGCAAATTGATTGTTGTTTTTCAGGATGCCATAGCGCTCGTTGCCAAGGCGATAGCTTGAGGCAACAGCTGTTCGTCCATTCAAATAGGCTTGTCCGAAAATATAGGTTAGAATGGGAATAAATAAATCAACCTGAAATAATCCAATGGTTTTTTGCTGATCAGAGGCATAGTGCTCCTCAACCATTTGAAGCAGCTGATCAGCGTTGTATTGTCTGCGTTGCCCATCAAAATATTGCCCCAGTTCCAGTCGCGCTTCTTTTAAAACTACTGGCTGGTTGAAAGCTTGCGTAACGCTTTTCGTAATGAAATCGAGCAAGCCTTTTTCAGGAATGCCAAACGATATAAGCTTTATTTTGTGTGGGGGCAACATGTTTAGAGCGTTGATACGGGCAATGCTTTTGCCCTAATCATTCTGTTTTAGGTTGTATTTTTTGATTTTATTATAGAGTGTAACCCTGTCAATTGACAAGGCTTTGGCAGTACGCGAGATATTCCAAGTGTATTTGCCCAAAATATGCGCGATATGTTGTTTTTCAAGCTCGTCCAAACTTTCGGTTTTGATGGCGCTCACTTCCTTGCTCAAAGGCAAATCCCTTAGCCTTATTTCTTTACCATTGCCCACCACAATTGCGCGTTCAATAATATTTTCAAGCTCTCTAACATTGCCCGGGAAATCATATTCCTGAAGTCGTTTTAGTGCTGTTTTATCCATTCCTACCTTGCTGCGACTCATGCTGGTGCAATATTTTTCGATAAAATAATTCACCAACAGCGGAATGTCTTCATTGCGCTCGCGAAGTGATGGAACTCTGATATTTACCACGTTAAGCCGGTAATAGAGGTCCTCGCGGAAACTGCCTTCCTGAACCATTTTTTTTAGGTCGCGATTGGTTGCACATATCACTCTAAAATCGGAGCTTATCGTTTTATGACCGCCTACGCGGACAAAAGTCTTTGACTCAAGAACACGCAGCAGTTCAACCTGCATTTTTGTTGAGATTGTCGCAATTTCATCTAAAAAAATCGTGCCGCTATCGGCCATTTCAAAGCGTCCTTTTCGGTTGTAAACGGCACCTGTAAAGGCGCCTTTTTCGTGGCCAAAAAGCTCGCTCTCAAGCAGGCTTTCGGTTAATGCACCACAATGTACGCTTACCAACGGAAAAAAACGACGCGTGGAATTAGCGTGTATAGCTTTAGCAATCAGCTCTTTACCTGTGCCGCTTTCACCTGTTATAATCACAGAGGCATTTGACTTTGCCACATGCTCTACCTCCGAAAGCATTTGTTTTACAACATCACTTTCTCCGATAATATCTTCAACATTTTCCAGATTAACTACCAAGTTTCTCAGGTTTTCATTTTCAGAACTTAGGTTGATTTGTTTTAGCGCATTACGAATTAGGTGCGACAAATCGTCTGGATCAAAAGGTTTGGTAACATAATCAAAAGCACCGTCTTTTAGTGCTTGCACGGCCGTATCAACTGTGGCAAATGCAGTGATAACGATAACTACAGCATCAGGGATGATTTGCTTGATTCGGCGCAGCATTTCCAGCCCATCCATTCCAGGCATTTTGATATCTGCCAGGATAATATCAAACCTCTGATTGTCTAGCATACTTAATGCTTTGGAAGCATTTTCGGCGCAGGAAACCTCGAAACCGTCTTCCAAAAACCAATTGTATAATGAATCTCTTACTGAGGCCTCATCATCAACGATCAAAATTGAATTTTTCTTCATTGCGTTTCGTTTTTTTCTTCACTAAGGGGTAATATTATGGATATGGTTGTGCCTTTTCCCGGCTCAGAATCTATTTCAATTTTTCCGTTGTGGCGTTGCACAATGCCGTGTACAATTGGTAGGCCAAGTCCGATGCCGCTCACGCCTTGTTTTGTGGTATAAAATGGTTCAAAAACATGGAGCAAAACCTCTTCACTAATCCCTACGCCATTGTCAAAAATTTCAATACTAACAGAATGTTCATCAGGATTTTTTGTTCTCATAATGATCTCGCCATTTTCTGAAACAGCTTCGCTGGCATTCATAATTAATGCTACACAAGCCTGCTTAATCTGGTTATGGCCACACAGTATCAAATCTTTAGTAGCGGTAAAATCTGTGATGAAACTGATGCCGGCGATTTTTACAGGATGGCTCATCAGGTCAAAGGTTTCGGCAAGAATCTGATGCAGGTGAAGTGCTAACAAATTGTCCTGTTCTTTCTTTGAAAAATTAAGCATACCTCTTACAATATCACCACAACGTTTGGTCTCTGACTCTATCAAACCTAAATGTTTCAACATGGACTCTTTCTTAGAAACATACAATTCTACATTGCTTAATTGCTTTGTAATGAGTTTGGTATAAATTAAAATTCCCGAAAGGGGGTTATTAAGTTCGTGTGCTACAGAAGCAGAAAGTTTGCCTAATGATGCGATGCGTTCCAGCTGAATCAGTTCGTTTTGGGCAGAACTTAACAATTCGGTTTTTTTGAGCACTTTATACTCCAGCTGCTGCGACCAATTTTCGAGTTCTATGGTAGCTTGCTGCAAATTGTCAAGCATATCGTTGAAGGTTACCGCTACCAAGCGCATATCATCAAGTTGGTTGTTATCAATGTCAATGCGGGTGTTAAATTGCCCCGATGCCACAGCTTTGCTGGCTTTTAGAAGGGCATTCAGCGGTTTTTTAATCTTTTGTGTGGTTAGCAGTATCAGCAGTCCGAGAAGAATAAGCGAAGCGATAATGGCCATCACATAAAAATCAAAGGATGATTGTTGCACCGAATTGTCTAGTTGTCTAAGCGGCATTTTAATGATTAGTGAGCCTAAAATATCATCTTCAGGATTATGTGCATGACATTCGGTGGTAGAGCATGAAGGCTCGTTCATAATGGGCGTGCGAATTAGCAGTTGCCTGTGCTTATCCATTGTTGTGCTTTCGCATTTACTGTCTTTATCAAAAATATGATAGGCCTTTTCTGCGCGTGGAAACAAGGAATTCATATTGTCATGACAGTCAATGCAATCGGGATTACTTAGATCATCATACAATGAGAAAGAACCGTAAACGAGATAATCTTCTCCATCATAAAGATTAACCTCGTCAATGCTGGGAAGTGTGTTGATAACATCGATAATGTTGTATAACTCACTTTTGTTATTTTCGAGCATGGAATGGTACATGGCGCCTTCCACGATAGAGCCAACATTATGTCCGCTTTGCATGATTACTTCATTCAACTGATTTTCGTGCACGGAACGATAGATAAGTCCAAAAGAAATAAAAAGAAAGAGCGTCATCAACGCAATAATTAAAATAACTCTGCTGTATATTGTAGAGCGAAACCATTGGCGGGGAAACCATTGAAAATAGCTTCGGCGATAAGAAGTTTTGGTTTTTTCAGTATTCATTTCAGCCATCTTTTCCCAAGATTAAAACAATACAATTATAAAAAAAGAGAAACCTGCTCTTTTTGATTGTTGTTTTCTGCTTCGAAAATACAACAAAAAGAGCAGGTAGTGATGGCAAAATCCACTAATTTTCGGTCGGCATACTTAAAAACGCTTGTTGAAAATCATTCCAAATAGGTGCTGGCATTTTGCCTAATATTTCAGGACTGATTTCGCCTCCGTCCTGGAGTATAACAGGCTGATTTTGATGGCTGGCCGAAAATTGTTCGGCAAAGAAGTCGCGCATCCGGCCTAATTCAAGTGAAAGCCAGTTTTTGGCAGCTTCTCCGCTCAACAATTCCCGGGTTTCATTGTGCCAGTTTTTAGGATTAATGTCTACCATCCAATTGCTTTCGTAAGGTACTTGACCTACGATCATCTTTTGATGCTGTAAAGCTGGGTTGAGGCCACTTATGGTGCCTGATACAGGAGCCAAAATATCGAGTGTTTTTTCGGCACTAACAAGTTGCGCAATCAGGTCGCCTTTATTTACTTGTTCTCCGTTTTTCTTGAAAAAGCTCAAGTGATTTTCTCCTACCATATTCACTATCAGGTCATTTAGTCCAACCCTCACTTGAGTTGGATGTAGCAATTGAACCCAGGTGTGGTTTAATGCCAGATAAATTTCCTGAGGAATACTTAGGAGATTATCAAAGATAGATGCCCGTTTTGCAACGCGAACTGGGACGCTCACTTTGCGGTTTAGCATGATCCAGAATGGAATAAGCAACAGAAAAAACACAATAGTAAGCAGGTATTCTGCACCCTTTGTTTCGAATAAGTTATAATAATGAAATCCGTCCATAGCTTTAAGTTTTATGTTGTTGGTAATATTTTAATGTTCATCTTTCACCCAATCAGGTGATTTTCTGAGAACTGGCATACGTGTTATGATCCACCGAAGTACCCAAATCTCAATGAAAATAATTGTGAGCGTTACTACAAATTCCTGCCAGGTAGGAATGTAGCGTACAGCAGCTTCCCATTGAAAAGCAATGATGGATATGTTCATCCTGTTGAGTATAATTCCTAAAAGCGACAGGATTCCTGCAATTTTTACCAGTGTAATATTGTAGGTGCGGTAGCTAATAAAAAACAATGCCATAGGAAGAAGAACAAAACCAAGCATCTCGAGCAAGAACCAATATCCCATCGGACTTGCGATATAGGCATAGTTTTGTTGGTGCACAAATATGATAATTTGCATAAAGAAATAAACAAACATGGCTACGGCACATATTTTTGCCAGTCCGTGCATAATGCCGTTATGCTGTTTGTGGTGGTTTTTATCCGTCTGATAATTAAATACTTTGCTGCTAATACTTCCTTCAATAATAACCATTGAAATGCCGCCAAACACACTAGAAACCACAAACATAAGGGGCATATAGGCATTGTACCAAAGGGGATGAATTTTATCTTTCGCCATAAGAAACAAAGCACCGATTCCTGATTGGTGTAAGGCAGAAAGGGTGATCCCAAAAGTTACCGCGGCCAATGTCATTCCGCTGAGGAACTTGCGTGCTTTTTTGGCATTGAGCCATTCAGCGATTGCAGGTGAAAATTCGAGCAAAAGTGCCAACATATAAAGCAGAAAATGCCAACCCACTAAAAACAATACCGAGCTCACGCCATAGTCATTACCAATAATTACGTTGATAATTTTGAGCGGACGTCCCAGATCGAGCAGTAAAGCGGCTGAATAAAACAGATAAGCCAGAAATCCGTTGAGCACGGTTACCCTGACGATAGGTCTGTATTTTTCCAGGTTGAGGATATATACCATAAAAACAAGTACATAAGCGCCTCCAGCAAAGGCAACGCCGGTAACTACATCAAAGCCAATCCACAAACCCCAAGGCACTTCCTGTGAAAGGTTTGTTACTGAGCCGATGCCCTGCGTAAAGCGGATATACATGATAATGATGCCGGTAATAATAACAGGGATGCTGATAACATTAAAGGGTGTAAAAATTTTGCCTTTGGGTTTGAGCTCGTTCAGCAGAAACTTAAAGGTATTGCCATCTTTATTATCAAGATATAGAGGTTGATTTGCCGACTTTATCATAGTTGTTCCTCCTCTGCAATTTGATTTTTTTTATCCTTTTTTGTGGCCTCATAAATCCCCAATAATGCTGCTGGAAGCAAAATATCAACTGGAGCAATGGATGAGATAAATCCTTTGGTAAGGGAAGGATAGGATTCGTTTTGAATCTTTGTGTTGAATCCTAACTCCTCGAAAGGAACTGGTGAGAGATACATCCAGCTTGATCCGCCGGCTTCATGTTCACCGTAAATATGTGGATAATAATCATCAGGATTTTCAGCGATTCTTTTATTGGCTTCGGCAAGCAATTCGCGTCGTGTTCCAAACATTAGCGCGCCACTGGGACAATTGTAAACACATGCTGGTTCTTCGCCTTCTTTTTGTAATTCGTAGCACATATCACATTTCTGAATTTTTGGATTGGTGCTGTGATATTCAAATTTTGGCATATCATAAGGGCAAGAGATCATGCAATAGCGGCAGCCCATACATTTATCTTCGCGCCAAATTACCGAGCCATCTTTGGTTTTGTGCATGGCCTGTGTTAGGCAAGCTGCTCCGCAAGCGGGATCGTTGCAGTTCATGCACTGTTTTTTAACATATACCGGCCCTTTGGAGGTTTGATATAGATTTATTACGGTGCGACGGGTGTCATCGGTTTTTCGAATAACGGTGTCGTCAATTTCACCTGGTTCGGTGAGTTCGTGTTGCCAGGCACAATCATACTCGCATCCATAACAGCCCTCACATTTGACTGAATCGTATAAGATTCCTTTTAATTCAGGTAAGTCATCTGGATTGATCGCATTGCTTGCATCAGATTTATCAATGCCAACGGCCAGGGTTGCAGCGGTAACACCCATAGCCTTGAGAAAAAATCTTCGGTCGATTTTTTTCATAAAGCGTGTGATTTTATTATATGGTTTTGGATTTTCTTTAACGTGAAGGATTGATAAACTGTGTCTGGAAATGTTCCCAAATTTCTGGGCAGCAGTCTTTTAATACGCC